>JBIOXP010000487.1:0-6859 GCA_044869705.1 Binatia bacterium
GAAAAATTCTCGAGACCAGCGACCGCTCCGTTCTCGAGAGGATTTTTGAAATTTACAAATCCGCTCACGAAAGAGTTCCGACACCGGATGCCAAGTTAATGGCCGTCGCGCTCAAACAACTCGCCGCCAGCGTGCCGCAAAAAAATCCGCTCAACGTCGAAGACTTCACCGACCAAAGCTTGCTCAACGAGCTGGAGAGTGAAGGATTTATTGCCAAAGTCTACCAACCCGGTGACGGTGTGCCAACAGCCACAGATCAGTCATTGACCTTGCGGAAGATTTCTCGCTCAGGTCGAAACACAGGAGTATGCATTTGGAATTGCGGCAAAGAATTTAGCACAAAAGGGAGTCGGTCAAATTCTGTTGGCTGCTGCAGTGCAACGTTGCAATAGACGGGGTTCGCCCAATCTAATCACAAACTCGGTAAATGTTTCGGCAGGTCCGCGCCAGCGCAGCTCGTCGATGTTGCTGAACACCGGCGCATCGGCTCTAAGTGTGGCCAAGCGCTTGAACAATAGGGCAAGCTCTCTGTTGTGCCCTAGTAAAGCGATGGGTAAATTCTCGATAATGCCGTGGCTATTAAGCAGGCGCGACGCGCTGATGGGACCGATCCCGGCAATACCCGGATAACCGTCCGCCGCATCGCCGACCAGTGCGAGAAAGTCTGGGATCAGCGCGGGCTCCACGCCAAACTTCTCACGAACACCAGAGGCGTCGCGGATCTTGTTGCTGCGGCGATCCATCTGCACGACTCGGTCTTCACGCACGCACTGCGCCAAGTCTTTGTCGGGAGTCCAGATGCAGATTTTTTGCGCTCGATAATCTTGAAAGGCAATGTTGGCGGCCGTGGCGAGCGCATCGTCCGCCTCGAGCTCGATCATCGGCCATACCATGACGCCCATCGCGGCGAGTGCGTCTTCGAGCGGGTGGAATTGCGCGAACAGAGCGGGATCGATGCCCGCGCCGGTTTTGTAGTCCGGCCAAAGCGCGTTGCGAAAAGATTCGATCACGTGGTCGGTCGCGACGCCGATGTGGGTCGCGCCCGTTTCAATCATTTGCAAAACCGTATTGAGCACGCCGATGACCGCACCATAGGGCCGATCTGCGCCTTTATTGAAGCGTCGAAGACCATAGAAGTGCCGGAACAACTCATACGTTCCGTCGATTAAATGAACGACGAGCTGACCGTTGTGCAGCGAATTATTATTCATCGAAGTTCTAAATTTGATATATCAGTCCGCCGCAATGATTACTCCTGAAAGGGTACTAAAAATGCCGTCAACAGGTCAGCGGTAAACGGCATCGATGAATCCGCTTTGCTCGAGCTGCCGGACGATACCCGTGTCGACGAAGTTCTCTGGCTTGTAGCTCTTCGCCCTCGGAACTTGCGTGGCGATTTCGTCGAGGATCGGCTGAATCCCTTCAAGGGCCGGATAAGGCGCCTTTTCGTAGAGCGCCGAAAATACTCGGTAGGTTTCGTCGAGGATTTCACGATCGCCCGAGCGCAGCATTTTACCGAGCGTTGTGATCGCAAATTGTCGATCCGTTTTTACCCGATGAACGCCCTCGATCACTCCTTTGGCGAATTGCAGGAAAGTGTCGTGCTCGCGGCGTAGCTGGCCTTCACGCACCACGATGACCGTGGTCGCGTATTTGAATTCTTGGCCCAGATTCGCCAGCTCATTGAAGCCGAACTTCTTTCGGCCGATGTAAGCGCGTGGCGGATCGAGGACCGCAGCATGGATGCGTCGCTTTTCCAACGCCGCGAGACTTTCAATATACCCTCCGGTGGCTAAAAACTTGACGTCAGATTCAAGTCCCCACTTCTTCAGCAGCCGCTGGGTTAATAAGGTCGGCGACCCGCCCAACGCACCGACGCCGACCAACCTGCCTTTTAGATCAGCTGGCGTTTTCACTTCGGGCGCCGCGATAACGGTCAATGTGAAGGAATTGAGAAGCCCCATGATAATGATCGGATCGGCGCCTTCAATCCGCGCTCTGACCGGTGTGGTTCCCGACAAACTTGCGGCCAGCGTGTCTCCCGCTAAAATGAGCTGGACCTGGCGAGAAGCCGACTGCAGGCCGAGGAGTTCGACATTGAGTCCATACTTGGAAAATAGGCCTGCGTCGCGCGCGGCCCAGAGCGGGAGCTGTGCGGAACCTAAACTCACGGACATGCGAAATGGTTTGAGCTCGTGCCCATCGGCGGCTCGCAACAACGGGTATAACAGCGCGCAGATCAGCGCGGAGCAAATTTTCCATTCTTTGTGGCCGAACACGAGGGCGCCTCAGCGGTTACTTGGAAATTCCAAGCTCCGAAAAGAATTTTTCGGCCCCCGGGTGCAACGGTACAGCCAAGCCGCGGAGTCCAGTTGCCGGAGACTCACCGCGAAATCCGTCGTTCATCTTTTGCAACTCGGCCATGCGCGAGTAGACGATCTTGAGCATTTGATAAACCACGCCGAGGTTTGTATCGTCGCGCGCCACTAGCGGTCCAGGCAGGCCGATTGCTCGCGCAGAACGGGGATAATCCGGATAGAAGGTCTTGATATCAATATCGACATAAAGCGGCGAACGTTTTTGCAGTGCTTGGATTGCCGTGGCGTCGAGCGGAATAATTTTCAATCTCCGCCGCCTGACCATTTCGCTGTACGCCGGCACCGGCAAACGCGCGATGCTGAAGACCGCGTCAATTTCTTTTTTCTCGAGCGCGTCCCGCGCTTTGTCCGTATCGCCTCTTACCGCCGTCACATCGGCAGCGATACCGTAAACATCCAGAATCTGCTTCCCGATTAGCGCCGAACCCGTGCCGCCGCCGTAGACGATCTTGCGGCCCTTCAGATCCGAGATTGATTGAATATCGGAATCGGGATGAGTGTAGATGAACATGAGGCTGAAACCGAAACTCGCGACGTGGCGAATTCGGCTTTGCGGCCGGCCTTGAAAGTCGCCCGTGCCGTCATACGCTTCTTTAACCGATTCCGCCGTGCTGGTGCCGAACGATGCACGGCCCTCGTTGACCGAAGTCATGTTGCTCGGCCCGCCGTCGGAAGGTAGGGTGACCAGAGTGAAATCCGTGGCGTATTGGTTCACCAGATTGGCGAAGTAGAGCATATTCACATATACACTGCTGTTGAGCCCCGAAGTGTGAATCGAGTATCGGTTATCGGCCGCGAATGCAGCGCCGGCACCGATCAGCTCCTGCAAAGAAACGATCAGGAGCAAAATATTTTGTATGCTCATGGGAGTTTCCGGGTTTTAACTTTAATAAAGACAGCGCAGGAGCAAGTCAACAGAATCCGAGCATGTCTGACGCACGCTGAGCGCATTTCGCCAAACTGAAAGGGGAAACTATGTCGTCGCAGTTTATCCAATCGATGGCGGTCCTGGAGGGAGCACGAGCCGCATTGAAAGTGGGGGCCGTCAGCAAGGGTGAGAGGGTCGGATTCATTTGCGATCTTCGGGTCGAGCCGGACGTTATTTATGCTTTCTTCGCTGCCGCAGGGGAAATCGGCGCAACGCCGTTTTTGTGTATGGTGGACCGCGGCAGAGGCTACGGCCCGCCGGATGAATTTGTCGAAACCATCAAAACGGCGAACGTGCTGTATTTTTCCTGGGAGATGGCAAACTCCTTGGTGATCAAGGCCCTCCGTCAAGAGCAGGGCATTCGCTGCGTCGGCTTCCCCCATTGCCGGACGGCGGCCTTACTGGCCGACGATGCCGTGCGTTTTCCCCTCGACGTGCTCTCCGCGTTGTATCCGAAGACGTGGGATGTGTTTCGCTGCGGCAAGGATGTCGATGTCCACATTACGGATAGCAAGGGAACCGATTTTCGAGTCACGCTCACCAAACAGAACATCGAAGAAAAATTTTCTCAGGACCCGCGCTATTCCGGTCAGATCGTGGCCAACAAACCGGGTTTTGTAAGCCATCTGCCGGTCGGTCATGGGCCAAATGTTCTGAGTCCTTCGGAGCCGCACAATTCTACCAGCGACGGAACCATTCGTCTCGATGCTTTGACGCTCGCGCCGGGTGTTTATCGCGGCTGGGCGGGCGATTCGGCATACCAGGAACCCGTAACGTGCCACATGAAGCAAGGGCGCATTGTCTCCATCGAAGGCGGTAAAGAAGCGGACATGTTTCGCCGAGTGATCGAAGAAGATCTGGACAACGTCTGCCAGCTTCGGGAAATCGGCGTCGGCCATAACCCTAAGGTACCGACGTTTCGCGGCGAGCGCGGCTACCACGGAGCGAATCATGCGGGAGCGGTCCATTGGGGATTCGGCGGCGGACATCAGAAAAAACGCATTCACGTGGACGCGATCATCTTTCAAACTACGGTTCGCGCCAACGGCACCGTCATCATCGATCGTGGGAGGCTCAAAGCGCTCGATGATCCCGAGGTGCGGCAACTGGCAAGCCAATACGGCGATCCGGATCGCGTCCTAGCCGAAGCGCTATAAAGAATACATGTCAGCTTGTTTTCAGGCATCGATTTGTGATGCAACTAATAGCGATGCATGATTCAAAGCGCCGCCAGCGCAACTCGGATGTCTGAGGTGCAGGCATGTTGGCGCTTTGCTTCGGAGAACGGTCTTGTCTCGTAACACCGTGACATCCACGCGGAGGAACTCAAATGAACCAGCCGGTCCAAATTATCGATGGCGACGGACATATTTTCGAAGATAGCGACGCAATAGCCCGTCATTTTCCATTTAGCGCGGCCGGCGGGCGTTTGCGCAGCGGCGTATTTCCGCTGAATAGCCATATTCAATATTCTCTGACGCGCCGGCCGCCCGGCGCTTTCGCGACCACACCGGACGGGCGATTTGAAAATCCGGGTCCTGAAGGATGGGTCGAGTTTATGGACCAAGTAGGAATCAGTCGCGCCGTGCTATTTCCTACAGCAGGACAACGGATCGGACGTATCGTCGATCGCGATTATGCCTTCGGCGCGGCGCGCGCCTACAACGATTGGTTGGCCGAAACATATCTTCGGCGGGATGCACGGTTCAGGGGCATTGCTCTCGTGCCGATGCATGACACGGAAGCGGCACTGGAAGAGCTGCACCATGCCTATAGCGAGTTGGGCATGTGCGCTGTCTTGTTCCCAGCAACGGGCGTGCATTTGAATCTCGGCGCCAAGCCGTACTGGCCGGTCTATGCCGAGGCGGCCCGCCTGGGTTGTCCGATTGTGGTTCACGGCGGCGGCCACTGGGATCTGGGTATGGAAACTATGAACGTGTCCACCGGCGCCAATGCGATCGGCCATCCGATGTCCCTGGCAATCGCTTTAGCGGAGATGGTGCTTAATAATCTGTTCAATCGTTACCCGGGACTGCGCGTCGCATATCTCGAAGGCGGGCCGATGTGGTTCTTGATGGCGCTCGAACGACTTACGCGCTCTTTCGAAGCGGGCACGCCGGTAAACCCACGCGGTGAGTTGCTAACCTTGCGGGCGGGTGAAACGGTGGCCGATTACATTCGGGAGCTGGTCGAAGCGGGGCGGTTGGTGGTTGGAATCGAAGGAGGAGAAACCGACCTTTCGTATGCAATTCGAGTAGCAGGTGAAAAAGCGTTCATGTTTTCGTCCGATTTTCCCCACGAGGTCAACGTTCAGACTGTGAATAAGGAGATCCATGAGCTCTGCGAGCGCGAAGAAATCAGCAGCGCCGCGAAACAGGCGATTTTATCCGACAACGCCGGACGATTTTACGGTTTCGCGGAGATTGCAAATTCGCGTTAGGCTCGGCTGTGAGCGGTATGGTCTCGCGGGATTACCGACGAGAATTTACCTAACAACTGTATGGTCGTTGAGGTTCTGAGAGAGCAGTTGGACTTCCTCCACATGGTTTACCGTTCCGATCGCTCCATTGCGGAGCGGCCCGTCGCCGCCCTCAGAGCATCAGCTCCGGCGTAGGAAACCTTACCGTAGGGACCGCGTCGGCTTGCCCGCCTAGATCTGCTAATTACGGCTTTTCTTCGATCTAAACATCGTGGTTTTATTCTTCGGCCGCTAGTCGGTGTCCGTCATTTTTCGCTCGGCTTTTTGCTCGTAAGCATCGTACCACCCTTTGTCAAGGCACTTGACGGGTACGCACGCGTACTTACATTCCAAGCATAAGGAGGATGAAGTTATGGAACTGGTTAGATGGGAACCGTTTATGGATTTTGGAAATTTGCATTCGGTATTGAACGATTGGTTCGATAATGAAGGCGATCGCGCAGCTGGGCAGTCAAGAGCCTGGTATCCTGCAGTTGACGTATTGGAAGGAAAAGACGCCTACGTAATTCACGCGGAGCTTCCAGGCATGAAAAGGGAAGACATCCACGTCGAACTAAAGGACGGAACCTTGGTGCTTAGTGGCGAACGAAAGGCGGATACCTTAGCGGACGGCGTGAAGTACCGCCATGCCGAACGGGTAGCCGCGAAGTTCTGGCGCTCGTTTAGCCTGCCTGAGATGATCAAACAGGACAGCATCGAAGCCGCTTACAAAGACGGCGTGCTGGAAGTAAAGATCCCGAAGGCTGAAGAAGCGAAGCCGCGACAGATCGAGATTAGCGTTCATTAACCGAACTGCTGGACTTGATGCAAAAAGGGAGGCAACTTTCGCCTCCCTTTTTTATTTGTTCGTGACTGGTTTGAGGGATCATTTCATTTTTTTATCGAGTTACGCCAGCAGCGGCGACACTGGCGCGCGTCGAACGCTTTACGACCCCCGCATGCGGGACATTTATAGGCCCGTGGATTCTGGCGGCTTTTTTCGATCAGCTTTAGCGGCGTCAGCTCCAACCGCAATTCACGGATCTGTTGATCATTGGCTCGTTGCGGACATTCGCGGCGTCCTCTAAGCCAAGG
>JBIOXP010000488.1:0-3346 GCA_044869705.1 Binatia bacterium
TCTGCTGTAGATTTGTTGCTGTTTGCTGAATTCCTCTTCGATCCGCGGTTGGACCGGTTCCTGTAGCGAATCGGCTCCAAGCGACTGCACGGCCATGACCGTCGCAACGGCAAGCAACGCCATTGCAGCTGCCCATGCTTTTGTGGAAAATTTCGCTGAACTGATAACCATAACGTGTCCTCACGCTGATAAATTCCCGATTTAAAAAGTGATCTGGAGTTGTCTGCTCTTGTCCCGAAGTTCCCTTGGGCGTGTTCCGGTTTGCTCGACTGTTCGCCATGCTGGAGTCCTAAATACACTTTCAGAAGCTTCGGTCAATAACCCAGCTGACGCTGCAGTACCTTTCACCGCCGGGAAACACTTCACACGGATCTTATCTCGAGACACGTGATGCGGTTTCCGATCGAGCGACCGCTTTTTTCAAGCTTTGCCTGCGCTGCAGAGCTGCTTTGCCGTGATCTCGTCTTTGCGAGATATCCCAGTTATGATGGTTAAAGTGGCGCTTCAAAGATTTTGCCCTCTATCGCGAGCAGAGGAGGATTAGATATCGGCATGAACGTACTCCAATTCGACCTGTCTGTTCTTGCCATCTCCGTTATTGCGGGCGGGCTTGGCTCACTGCTGGGGCTTGGCGGCGGAATTATTATTATTCCGGTTCTGACCTTGCTTTTTCACATCGACATTCGCTATGCGATCGGCGCTTCCATCGTTTCGGTGATTGCGACCTCGAGCGGCGCTGCGGCCGCTTACGTCAGGGAACGCATGACCAATTTGCGAGTCGCCATGGTGCTCGAATTGGCAACCAGCGCGGGAGCTCTGACGGGAGCCTACTTGGCGGGCCAACTCGCCGTGAGATGGCTTTACATCATTTTCGGCGTGGTCATGGGTTATTCAGCGCTGATGATGTTTCGCAAGCGGCACGAGTCGCTCGAGGAAGTCACCGTACACGCGCCGTGGGCCGACTACCTGAAATTGCACAGCAGTTATTATGACGAGAGGTTAGGCCGAGAAATCTTTTACCGCGTCGCCCGGACTCGCATCGGTCTGATGCTCATGTACGTAGCCGGGGTAGTGAGCGGGTTGTTGGGGATCGGTTCCGGCGCGCTAAAGGTTCCCGCAATGGATCTGGCCATGCGTCTTCCGATCAAAGTTTCAACGGCAACCAGCAACTTTATGATCGGCGTTACGGCAGCGGCCAGCGCGGGTGTTTATTTCATTCGCGGTGACATCAATCCGATCATCGTCGCTCCCGTAGCGACCGGGGTCCTGATCGGCGCGGTTCTCGGGTCGCGCTTGTTGGGACGCTTGCATGGAACTACCATTCGAATCGTATTTGTCGCTGTTTTACTTTGGGTTTCGGGAGAGATGCTGCTGAAGGGATTGCGCGGATGAGCCGGCAACACAAAAAAGAACCGGGTTCGCGCCGACGTGTCGAGGAACGCGTGCGGAAGGTGGAGTTGTTGATTAGCAATCTGCTTCGGACCGGGGTACTGGCGAGTCTGGTTCTTATCGTCGGCGGCACTGTGGTATCGCTGGCGCATCACTCCGAGTATCTGAAGCCGGGCGTTTCATTTCACCGTTTCGTCCAACCCAGCAACGCCGTGCCACATAGCTTGGCGGGAATGGCAGCGGGACTAAGAAGTTTCAGCGGCACCTCCATTGTTGTATTGGGGATCCTACTACTTATCGCCACACCAGTGGTTCGCGTTGGCGTGTCGATCTTCGCCTTCATCTATCAGCGGGACCGGCTTTACACTTTGATCACCGCGACCGTATTTTGCTTGCTTCTGTTGTCGTTTGTCCTTGGCAAAGTGGAGTAGCGCCGAACACGTGCGCGAAATTTCGTCCTACTCATTATGCTGATCGCGACGGTGTTCGCCTTTTTCTGCTATTTTCTCGTCTCTCTAGAGGTTGGCGCCGAAAGTCAACTGCGGTTTGTCACGTGGCGCTCGGAGGCCACGGCGGTTTTCCAGCGGATTATCGCCGATTTCGAAAGCAGTCATCCAGGAATGAAAGTCATCCAGGAGATCGGTCCGAGTTCCTCGACTGAGTTCCACGATCTCGTTACCCAAAAATTGCGCAACCGCGATCCTGAGATGGACGTTTTTTTCATGGACGTCGTCTGGCCGGCGGAGTTTGCTGCCGCGGGTTGGGCATTGCCCCTCGATGGTTTTTTTCCGCGCTCGGCGCAAACAAATTTTTTGGACGCGCCGATCAGAGCCAACACCTATGAAGGACGCATTTACGGCGTCCCAATGTTTGTCGATGCCGGTATGCTTTACTATCGCAAGGATCTGCTCGCCAAATATCACTTGCGTCCGCCTGCGACCTGGCCGGAACTGGTGCGCCAGGCGCGAACCATCATCGGTCAAGAGCGCGATCCCTATCTGACGGGTTACTCCGCGCAGTTCAAGCAATACGAGGGATTGGTATGCAATATGATGGAATTTATATTGAGCAATGGCGGTGCGCTCTGGGACGAACAGCGGCTGATGAGCTCGGTGCATACGGCGAACGCGATGGAAGCGGTTCGCTTCGTGCGCGATGGCATCGTCCGTCTGATCGCTAATCGCGGCATTCTGGCGTATCAAGAACCCGAGTCCTTAGCATTGTTCACACAGGGCAGGGCAGTTTTTCATCGCAATTGGCCCTATGCCTGGGAAGCTTCCAATAATCCTGCTCAGTCGAAAGTCGCGGGGAAAGTCGGCGTTATGGCGTTGCCGGCGTTTGCCGGCCAAAAAAGCGCGGCGACGCTGGGCGGATGGCAGTTGGCCATCAGCCGTTTTTCGCGGCGTGCCCAGCTCGCCTGGGAGTTCGTGCAGTTCATGACGAGCCGCGAGACGCAAAAGCGGATAGCGCTCGGTACCGGCCGCGCGCCGGCGCGCCAGGAATTGTACCACGACGCGGAGATCCTCAAGAGAAGCCCCCAATTCCAATCGCAATTTGAGACTTTTACGCTTGCCACGCCGCGCCCGCGCACGCCGGTCTATCTGCCGCTGTCGAATATTCTGCAGCGTTATTTCAGCTCGGCGATTGCGCTTGCCGACTCCAATATCGAAGAATTGGCCGGCACCGCGGCGCGCAACATGGACCGCACCTTGGAGTTGCTGCGCGATCGGGGCAAATCGTGAGCAACCGCCGGGATCCGGTCTGGCGATTTCTGCTGCCCAGCTTCCTGTTCATCGGCGTATTTTCTCTTTACCCGATCATCGAATCTTTTCGTCTGAGTCTCTATCGGATGATCCTGACGATGCCGTGGCTCGGCGAGAAATTCGTGGGCTGGGAAAATTACTGGGATCTCGCTACGGATCCCGTCGCGCGCGGTTCGTTTTTCACCTCGTTGTTG
>JBIOXP010000489.1:0-9995 GCA_044869705.1 Binatia bacterium
ACGATCTATTTTTAATCGTTCATCTGATGATCGCCGGCAGATTGCATTGGAAGCCCAAGGGAGCAAAGATCGCGCGGAAATATGGCCAGGCGGCGATCGATTTTCCGCACGGAACACTACTTCTGACAGAAGCCGGGACAAAAAAGCGTGCGTCCATTCATTTGGTCCGCGGCGAAGCCGCTCTCCAAGAATACGATCCCGGCGGGCTCGAAATTTTCGACACGTCTCTGGATCAGTTCACCGGCGCCCTCACTCGCGAGAATCATACGCTGAAGCGCTCATTGACCGATCCGCATCTGTTTAGCGGGATCGGCAATGCGTACTCCGACGAGATCCTTCATCGTGCGAAGCTATCGCCGATTCGTTTGACCCAGCAGATGAGCGAGGCCGAAATCGAGCGACTGTATCACGCTGTTCGCGCATCGATGACTGAATGGATCGAGCGATTGCGAAGGGAGCGCGGCACCGGCTTTCCGGAGAAAGTCACGGCGTTCCGCGCCGACATGGCGGTGCACGGCAAGTATGGCAAACCATGTCCCGTGTGCGGCTCTCCGGTGCAGCGCATCGTGCACGCCGAGAATGAAACGAATTACTGCGCCACGTGTCAGACCGGCGGCAAGCTCCTGGCCGATCGGAGCTTATCGAAATTGCTCAAACAGGACTGGCCACGGAGCTTGGAGGAATTGGAAGAGATGAAGAGGATTCGAAGCTAAAACAGCGCGCGCTCAAAACGATCCAGCGTCTACATCATCGGCGCAAATCCAGGCTCTGCCTTCACGCGCTCAATCCATCTGCGAATGTTTGGGAACTGTTGCAATGGAAAACCGCCTTCCGGCGACACGTGGGTATACGCGAACAGCGCGATATCCGCAATGGAATAGTCGCCGACAAAGAAATCGTTTTGCGTTAGATGTTCTTCCATCAGTTTTAACGCAGCCCAGCCGCCGTCGCGTTTGGATCTCAACAGCGCTGCTTTCTCCGGCGAATCGGGCTTGTGCTGGCGCCAAAATCGCGACGTGGCGATATAAGGCTCGTGGCTGTATTGCTCGAAGAACATCCATTGGCAGACTAGGCCGAATTTTTTTCGATCTTGCGGCAGGAATTTCGTTCCTTTGGCAAGATAGGCGAGAATCGCGTTGGATTCGGCGAGAATGAATCCGTCGTCGTCGAGGACCGGAGTGCGGCCGTTGGGGTTGATCTTCAAAAAATCTGCGCTGCGGCTTTCGCCTTTGAGAATATCCACCTCGATGGCTTCGTACGGCATCGCGAGTTGCGCGAGCAGCAGACGGACTTTGTAGGAGTTTCCGGAATAGGCGACGTTGTATAACTTCACACTACTAATGTTGAAAACGTTTAAGTCGTTCGAACCGTTCAAACCGTCAGGTAAGCGCGAGTTTTCTCGCACGCGATTGAAACGGACAAGACGTTTTGAACGGCTTGAGCCGTTTGAACTGATTAAACCCGTCTTTCCGTATCAGATCTGCGGCTCGAGAATTTCCAATCCGTCGTAGCGGTCCATCAAATAGAGCCTGCCGTCTTTGTCATGGAAAACGTCGTTGCTCATGACGACCTTCTGGTTCTTGCCCGGATTGGGAATGTAGTAGCCGACCTCTTTGGGCATGTAGGGATTTGAGAAATCGACGGCACGGAGACCGCCGCCGAACCACGTCACGTAGAGCGTATTCCCGTAGACTTGCTCTGCGGGTTGATGCGCGCCGAAGCGGAACTCGTTAGTCGATTGGCCGTCGAACGGTACAATGAAGGTGGCAACGGGGAGTGGCAGATCTTCCTTGGTGATGTCGACCACCCAGAGAAAGGCGTTATGTGTTTCGTTCAGCTTCTCGCCGACTTCTTCATCAGTGACGATCAACCAATCGCGTTCCATGATCTTGTCGAGCATCGGCAACGTGGTGTGAGTCGGGCAGGGATACGGCGGGCTCCAGTCGAGGGTGCTGACCGTTCTCGGTTTGCTCAAGTCCGAGATGTCGACAATCGCAAAACCGCCGTGCCAATAACTGATGTAGAGGCGATCACCGCGGCGAATCGGATGATGGCAGCGCGTCGCGGTGCCATGCCAAGTTGCCGTTTCCCCTCCGGCGGTCCACTGGCCCGGCATCCACCAGCGCATGACCTCTTCCGGTTTTTCGGGATTTTTCATATCCAACATCATCGCGATGTTGCCATTGTAGCCTTCCACGGTCGGCGAAATGTAGGCGTAGCGACCGTCGAAGGTGAAGCGGTGAACGCCCTTCCCGGCTGTTTTGTAAAAATGAATTTCGCGCGGCTTTGTGCGATTCGAGATGTCGAAGACCTTGAGACCGGCTTGCAGTTGCTGCTTGCCTTTGTAGCGCTCGTAATTGATCAGCATGATATCGCCGCTGACGCGAACTTTGTGGGAATGTAACCCCTCCGGAATTTCCAAATGCGCGACGACCTTGGGATTCTTTGGATCTTCTATGTCGATGATCGAAGTGCCATGCGGTGGATCCATATGGCCGACGTAGGCATAGCCGTTTTCAACGACAATCGAGCCGCCGCCGGGGAGATCCATGCGACCTAGCGGTTTGATGTTTTTGCTGACGCCGACTGGAGCACTGCCATTGGATGCCATAGTTCCTCCTGAAAAAGTAGAAATCGTTGTTCTCTGTCACTTCGAGCAGCAGGCGCGAAATCTAAACGAGAAAGATCCGTCACGTCCGTCAGACTGTGTGAAACTCATCTTGCCGCCATTTTGTCATCTCGAACCCATTCGATACTCAGGGTAAACTCCCCGAGAGACCTTGCATTTTCAACTACATAAAAAGAAGGATTTCTCGGTTTCGCCTCGAAATGACAAGTTTTCACACACTCTGCCGGTCGGGATGACAGATAGGCACGTGATGCGGAGAATTACGATGCTCGTGCCTTGTCAATGATCTCGATCACCTGATGGGTCGTCCGCACGCGCGACATGCGTGGAAAAACGAGCTCCATCAGCATGTCATGGGCGCGCTGATCATGCGATGTGCCGCAGGCATCGCTCACGACGATCATGTTATAGTCCAGGTCTCTGCCCGAATACAAAGTGGATGTCACGCCGACGTCGGTCGAGCCACCGGAAATGATGATGGTATCGATCCCGCGCGTTCGTAGCGCCAGGTCCAAATACGTCTGAAAAAAAGCACTCCAGCGATACTTGACGATGTCATAATCATCCGGGCTCGGTTGCAAATCGGCGAGCACGTCGGAACTTTTGTCACCCGCGATCACATGCATTTTCGTCTTTGTCACCTCGCCGTTCGGCCATGGTTTCAATGAATTATTCGTGTCGGTGAGCAGCAACGCGGTCGTGGCGTTGTCCGGTCGATGATTGCCCTTCGCGAAAAAAATCGGCAAGCCTGCGGCCCGCCCCGCTTGGCTCAGCTTTACTGCGTTCTGAATCCATGGTTTCAACGCCCGCGGCTTTCCTGGTTCAGCCTGGGCGATGTAGCCATTCAAAATGTCGAAAAACAGCAGTGCGGTTTTTTTAAGATTGAAATCGTTGACGTTCACGTAACCTCCTAACGGATCTTGATGCCGCGGTCTTCTTTATCTTGCACGACTTTCCAACCGTTTTTTGCATACCACTCGATCTGACGAAACATACCGGTCAGGATTCTTACGTCCTTCTCTTCCAACCCGGCCCGACCGAAAATGCGGCGAAATGCGAGCAGCATGTGCTCGGGATTTTCCGAATCCAGAAAACCGATCTTCAGGAGCGAATTGCGCATGATATCGAACAGTCTCTCAATCTGTTCGGCTGCAGCGCGCTTTATCTCGGCATCCTGCTGATTCATCAAACAAGCGACATAGAGCTCGTAAAGGCAGATCACGGCGGCCTGGGCGACATTCAGAGACGGGTAATCGCGATCGGTCGGAATCGTAACCAACAATTGACAGTGTTCCAAATCCTTGTTGCTGAGGCCGTGATCTTCCGGACCGAACATCAGAGCAATTTTTCCATTCTGTGCGGCGGCCATCATGCTCGGAGCGAGTTCCCGGGGGCTCTGACTGTGCTTACGATAGAGGCCCGAGCGGCAGGTGGTACCGACCACCAGACTGCAATCGGCAATCGCTTCGCGAATTGTATTGTAACACTTGGCATCGCCGAGAATGTCCCGGCCGTGGACGGCCATGGCGCGCGCCCAAAAGCTGCGCGTACGCGCCTTTCCGACGATGGCGAGCTCTCTAGCGCCAAAGTTTTTCATGGCACGCGCCACAGAGCCGATATTGCCGGACCCGCGCGGACGCACAAGAATCACCCGAACGTTACGCAACATAAGTCCGATAAAAAGCCTTAAGCCAGACTAGAAGCAAAAGCAGAAATGTTCCGGTTTCTTCCATAACTGAAACACTATGCGTACTGCCTAGTTTCTGGCAAATGCGCAAAAGCGGTTATGCTCGATTAGCGCGCGGTTCTTGGCGTCGAATTCGGTGCGGTAACCGAACTCTTCGTGCATAATCGAACTGGTATCGTCGACGTGTTCAGCGCCGAAAACATGGGCAAGCTCGTGGATCAAAGCGATGACATCGAACTCAGGCTCGTCGTTTGCGCCAGAGTAGTGAAAAATTTTCGCGATTGGCACGACCACATACCGGGCCAGACCTTGACTGCAGCTGCCGATCCGATCAACGCGGGGCCGCCCGGTTGTTAAAATCCGGCTGACGCCCTCGGCCGTAAACGTCACGATCACGTCATAGTCAGCGCTTGACTCAGTGCCGAACTGGCGCTTGACTCGGGCGAGCAATTCGGGCGTCGATCGCACCCGATCTTTCTCGGGCCAGGCAAAAACGCTTTGTGTCACGAAGCGAATATCGAACTCGCGCTCGTAATAGTCCGAAGCGGACTCGATCAGGCCGCGAGCTTCCTCGCGCCAGTTTGGATTGCGTGCGCGGAAAGAAACGTCGCCGAGCACTTGAACGCGCACGATCCGCTGCGGCGAATTAGCAGAATCGAACAAGGCACAAGAAGAGGTGAAGAGCGCGCTAAGGGTTAAGCAGATTATCCGTCGGCGCGTAATCATCGGTCAAAACCGGTACATCTTCGGGAAGAGTTTTATCGAAGTAGGCGACCGCAATGTCTTGGATCGGATCCGGAAATAGTCCTCTGTCGATGGCGCTTGCGCGTTTGACGATCTCCTTGATCTCCAGGCGCTGCTTCTCGCGCGTGGCGACAACGATGACGTTTTGAATGGTATCCAAGCTCGCATGGTCAGGACGGCGCGCGGCAAACACGTAGGCTTGCGGGAAGATTTGCCGCTCGGTGCGAACAAAAGCGCGGGCGATCCTTCCTGAAGGACCGGTCACCGCGCTGATCAGATTGGCGACGATGATGCCGTTCGGCGTGAGTTTTTTTTGCGCCAGCTCAAAAAATTCCTTGGTCGTCAGGTGAAACGGCATCGAGTCGGTAAAATAGGCGTCGAGCAGAATGATATCGTACTGGTTTTGCGTGCGCGTTAAAAAGAGCCGGCCGTCTTGCGCGTGCAGGTGGAGATTGTTGGATTCCTTCACGTTGAAAAAATCTTTTGCCATCCTGATCACTTCAGGATCGATTTCCACTGCGTCGATTTCGATATTGGGAAATTCCTTCTGGACTTTTTTCGGAATCGACCCGCCGCCGAGACCGATGATCAACATTTTTTTGGCATCGGGTCGAAAAGCGAATCCCAGCGAGGTGTAGCGCGAGTAGATCAAACGTAGCGCCGTGGGATCTTTCAGATTCATTGCGCTCTGGAGCGTGCGGTCGAAGTACATATAGCGCGCTTCGTCGTCCTCCTCGATGCGGATGCGATGATAAAACGTATCTTTTTGCAAAAGTGTTTTCGCCCATGCCGCGGGCGTCCAAATCAGGTTAAGCGAGCCCAACAAGAGCGAGACCGTCGCGATCGCGCGTGACAGTGAAACGCCTTGGAGCCGGAGCAACGGTACTACAATCAGGGACAGACATACCAGAGTGACGCCCAGAATATGAATGATATTGCTGACGCCGAGAACGGGAATAAGATAGAACGCGGTGAGTAGAGTCCCGGCGATGCTGCCGCAGGTCGAAACGGCATAGAGCGTCCCTGCGGTACTGCCGACGGTGTGCAAATGGGTGGCGGCGAGGCGAATCGAATAAGGCGAGATCGTGCCCAGGAATATTCCCGGCAGAAGGAAGAGCGCGCTACACGCGATCAGCGGGTTCAGCCGATGACCGAAATCAATGCTCGCGATCCATTCATTGATCGATGGATAAACCAAAGGCAGTAAAAAAATCATCAGGCCCGGACTCAGCAGAAGCACAAGCAGCTTGCCGTAAGAGGGCTCGCGCGCAGAGAGCCAGCCGCCCCAGTAATAGCCAATGCTCAACGCCGTCATGACCACTGAAATCAGACTGCCCCAGACAAAAATAGAGCTCCCGAAATAGGGCGCCAAGACGCGGCTGCCAACGATCTCCAGCGCCATCAGGACCGCGCCGCTGATGAAAACGACAATGTTGAGCAGAACTCGAGTCATCAATTAATTCTCCCAGTCCCAGTACGAGCCCTGCGGCACCAGCGCCACCGGCTCAAGCAGTCTTTGCGGTATGCCGTCGATGAACTGCGATGGTTGCGTTAGCACCATGCGCAGGCTGGTATCGAAGACGCGCGTTGGATAGCTGATAAAAAGATTTTGTTTGGCGCGAGTCGCTGCGACGTAGAGCAGCCGGCGCTCTTCTTCAAGCTCTTCTTGCGAGTTGATGTTGTAGAAAGAAGGAAACCTGCCCTCGAGCGCCCAAATGATAAACACCGTGTGAAACTCCAAACCCTTGGCCGAGTGAATCGTTGACAGGATAAGCGGGCCTTCGTCCGGGTCGACCGCGAGAACCCCGCCGATGCTGTCATTGGGCGGTTCGAGGGCCATATCGCTCAGCAGCCGCTCCAGATTTCGGTAGCGCTCGGTCATGCCTTGGAAATGCTCCATATCGCGCAACCGTTTGGGGTAATCGTCGGGATAATTCTGCTTCAGAACCGGGATGTAGTATTGCAACAGATACTGGGATTGTTCCGAAGGCAATTCAGCCTGCGCCGCCTCTTCCAGGACCTGAGCCAGGGTTCGTAGACCCTGAGCAATTTTGCCTTTGGCCGAATACGAACGCAGGCGCTCGACGGCATTGCTGCCGTCGAGCAACCATTTGGTAATTTTTTGGCTTGCGCCCGGACCGATTCCTTCCAGCAGCATGAGCACGCGTTGCCACGAAATCGTATCCTGCGGATTGGCGAGAACGCGCAGATGCGCGAGCAGATCTTTTACATGGGCGCTTTCCATGAACTGAAAACCGCCGCGCTTGACGAAAGGAATACTGTGGCGCGCAAGCTCGATTTCGAGATCGAACGAATGGAAGCTCGACCGGAACAGAACGGCGATATCCCAGAGCGGCACGCCTTCCTCGCGTAGCTCGAGGATTTTTTGACAAACGAACTGCGATTGCATTTGCTCGCTTCCCGCCTGGACGAGCTTGGGCCGCGTGCCCGATTGTTTCCGGGTAAAAAGCCGTTTTTCGTAACCTTCCTGGGCGCGCGCAATGATCTCGTTTGTGACATTCAAAATGGGCTGCGTGCTCCGGTAATTCTCTTCGAGCTTGATGATGCGTGTTCCCGGGAAGTGCTTGGGAAAGTCCATGATGTTGCGAAAATTGGCGCCGCGGAAGGAATAAATGCTCTGCGCATCATCACCGACCACGGCCACATTTTGATGGGTAGCGGCGAGCAGGCGCACGATCTCGGCCTGTAGGTGATTGGTATCCTGATACTCGTCTATCATGATGAAGCGATAGGTATCAGATAGCCGATTTCGTACCGCGGCATGGTCGGCCAACAAATCTCGCAAAAGTGTCAAGAGGTCATCGTAGTCGAGCAGAGACTTGGTGCGCTTATAGTCGGTATAGCGCCTCAACAGTTCAGATAGCTCATAGTCCAGTTCGACGAGGTGGGGATATTCCAGTTCGAGTAAATCGCTCAGCCGGGTTTGCTTATTCAGGGTCATGCTGAAGATTTCGGCAACCGTTTGTTTGCGCGGAAAACGTTTTTCCTTGGTGTTCAGGCCCATTTCAGTGCGAATCAGCTGAATGACATCTTCACTGTCCGACCGATCCATGATCGTAAACGAGGGCGCGAGATTGAGATGGCGGCCGGAAATGCGCAATACAAGGTTCGCGAAGGAATGAAATGTGCCGCCGGCGACTTGTTTGCAGCGTCCGTCGATCAACAGACTGGCGCGTCGAAGCATTTCTTCCGCTGCGCGACGGGTAAAGGTGAGCAGCAAAATTGAGCGCGGATCAACCCCTTGGTCGATCAGGTGAGCGACTCGATAAACCAGGGTCCGGGTCTTGCCGGTGCCCGCGCCGGCGATGATGAGAAGCGGCCCCTCCATGCTCGTTGCCGCCTCATACTGTGCGTCGTTTAATTCTTTTCGGTAGTCTAGCCCGGAGGTGTTGCGATCGGCCGGTATGTAATCTTTCAAAATATATGTCGTCGTCAAGAAAGCTCCCAATCGCTAGGTAAATTACCCGTTTTCCCAATGTCCAGCAAGCGTTTGCAACAGCGAAAAGCGCTTAGATTGGAATCACGGAACCTGTTTTGAAGACAGAGTTTACGCTATCGGGCTTTGCCGAAAGCAAGTACGCGCCGAGCGTCGCAAGTTGCAGCACCGCCGAGAAGCCGGATCGGAAGTATCAAGATGAGTACTTATTCACCGTACGTGCGTAGGCTTTGTCATACAACGCGGTTCGGATCATAAACAGCACTGGCCGTGATATCGCCTGTTTATTTCGGCAATAGCCGTTGGTACAGGCCTTGCGCCTCCCCGCAAGGAAGAAATCGGCATGAACATCCCTACCGGTTTGTAGCAGGAGCATGATGCGTAAAAACATACTAGAGACCTCGGTTGGAGAACTCATCGTCGCCATTACCGACGAAACTCATCGACAGGTTCGCGATGAAAAAACCACATATGAACTCGTCGCCTATATTCTCGCGGATCTTACAAAGAAGTATCGGCGCGCTCGGTGATCAGCGGTTGCAGGAAAAATTCGCAACAAAAGCTCAGCGTGCGATTCGCCAAGATCTCGATCTAAGTGCACTGTCTCCGATGTCCAAATTCTAAAATAGGGAGGTGTTCCAATGAAGAAAGGCAATTTCGTTTCGCTCACAGCGGCAACGTTTGCATTCGCATTGCTGTTTGGAGCCTGTGACAAGAAGGGCGACCAGACATCGCCGCCGTCCTCAAGCGATACCAGCCAAGCACCGAGCGCCACTTCGCCGTCGAACCCGTCCACAGTCTCGCCCGGCCCCAGCAGCAGCCCTGATACCGGGTCTGCTCAGAAGCCGGACGATACCAGCAAAGCGCAAAAGGGGTAAGACTGCGCGAGACTCACCTGATCGGATGAGCAAGATCGGCATTCTACTTTGTGCGCTGTTAATTCCCGCGGTTCTCAGCGCCGCTGAAATCCGGGGAACGATTTTGAAGGTTGACCAAGTGGAAAACCGCGTTGTCCTGAGGACTGAACGGGGCGAGGAAACCTTTTTGACGACCAAGGAAACCAAAGGCATCGAGAACGCAAAGGAAGGGGCTAACGTAATGATGATCTTCAGTGAGAAAGACGGTCAACCGAAAGTTAGCGAAATTGCCCTGGAGAAGTAGCAAGCCAGTTATACCCAAGCTTATGGCGCTGCGCGGCTGGAGATTTAGCCGCGCAGCGCACCCGGCAATACTGGCGCACTTCGAATCTTCAAAAAGGGGTCAGTTACTTTTTATCGAGAAAATGAGAAACGACTGTCGATCGAGGAAATCAAATTGCTGTTGCAATGTGTAGCCGGCTTGCTCCATCTCCCGCTTGATCGTTTCGCTCGGCGTGTAGTGACCTAGAAGACCTTCCAATCCTGCGCGTCCATCGAGATCGATGATGGCAATGCGACCGCGTGGTCGCAGATATTTGCGCGCATTCGCAAAGTACCCGA
>JBIOXP010000490.1:0-5316 GCA_044869705.1 Binatia bacterium
GCTCGCCCACAAAGAACAGAAACGGCCCGAGTTCCTGGAGCTTAATCCCTATGGCAAAATTCCAGTTCTCGTTGACGACGGCAAAATTTTATTCGAATCCTGTATCATTAACGAATACCTGGACGAAAAATATCCGACCCCGCCGCTGATGCCGACGGACCCGTACTTGCGCGCTCGCGGTCGAGTTCTTGTGGACTATGCATTGAACTATATTCACGAGCCAT
Organism: Binatia bacterium; assembly: GCA_044869705.1. Taxonomy (GTDB): domain Bacteria; phylum Desulfobacterota; class Binatia; order UBA9968; family UBA9968; genus DP-20. The sequence continues at coordinate 225 of JBIOXP010000490.1, forward strand.
ATTGGTTGCTGCGTGGCGAAATGCTCAAAGCGCAAGCAGATCGGAACTCCGCGACCTTGGAACAAACACGGTCACGTCTGCGAGAATTGCTGCGTTATTTGGAAACGGCGCTGAGCGAGAATGACTATTTTCTCGGCGCGCTAAGCCTGACTGACATCGACGTCCTGCCCCGTTTCCTACGAATGGAATCCTATGGTGCCTTACCCGCTCCCGAGCTGCCGCGGCTCAGCGCCTGGCTTCAACGCATGAAGGAGCGTCCATCGATCAAAGCGATTCTTTGAATACGCAATGAAAGCCGTCTAGTGGTGAATCGCTATTGTCGACCGTCTATTCTCGATCATTCTCTATTTCAGCACTTCCTTTAATTTCGCGACCACGGCGGGCGGAGTCTTAAAAAGTTTTTGGATCGACTGCTCGATCTCTTCACCCGAGGCCGGCGCGACTTCCAGGTTTGCCTTGGCGGCGTCATTTAAAAACTCGGCATCTTTGACGGTTTGTAAAAATGCGGCGCGAAGTATCTGGACGCGGTCCTTGGGTGTATTAGGCGGCAGTGAATAACCGTAAGTCATCGCGCTGGGCGCATGAATTCCGGCGTCAATCAACTGCTTGGCCTCGTCGGATTTCGCAAAGCTCGTCGACAAGGGAACTCTGGGCAGCTCGGGATGCGGCTTCGGCGCGCTTTGCAGCATGATCACAACGTCTCCCGACTCCATCGCCTTGCGCCAGGTGGAGCGCACCGAGACCCACGAAAAACCGCACAATCCGTCGAGTTCGCCTGATTCGACGGCGACCCGAATGTCGGCGGTACCTTTATAGCCGGTGATCAGCCGCAGCGGCAGACCGATCGCCTCCTTCAATACTTTCGCCGTATCGTCGGTCGTGGAACCGGGCGCGCTGCCGCCCAATTTCAGCGGAGTTTTTGACGCCAGCCATTGCTCGGCGTTCGCAATCCCGGTTTTCCGATTGAGCACGCAGAGATCGTGGTTATAGCCGGGCGCGCCCACCCAGCCCATCTTGATCGGATCGAATTCGACTCCCTGGGCACCGATGAGGGCAGCGAGAATCAGATTGCCGTTGAATGCCCCGATCGTGAGTCCGTCCGGCTTGGCGACGCGGTAAATGTGATTGGCAGCGATGAGACTCCCGGCTCCGGTCATGTTCTCCACGATCACCGTCGGATGACCCGGAACATATTTTCCCATCGAGCGTGACAGCGTACGCGCGTATGTATCAAAGCCCCCGCCTGCGGAGAAGCCGACAACGATACGGATCACTTTTCCGCGATAAAAATCCTCACCAGGCGAGGCGGCACTGACAGACCAAGCCGCCGTGAAGACCATGAACACGGCGAATCCCATCATATACAAATATTTTTGTGTCATGAGTTTTCCTTTAGTTGAATGATTGACGCAGCGCGCACAAGCTATGCGAAACGGTGACATCTCGTCAACCGCAAAGTAGCATGAAATAGAATTCTTGATGGGCAACATCGTTCGCATTGACAATCGGACCTGTTTGTCGATATTCACCCAGGTCGGGAGGAAGTCGGATGCATGTTAAAAATCTGCTGTTGAGCATTGTTTTTTTCTTTGCGTTCGTAACGAGTGATCATGCTGCCGAGTTTTATCAGGGCAAAACGATTAGAGTGATTGTCGGCGGCAGCGCCGGCGGCGGATTCGACATTTATACCCGCGCGATGGCGCGCCACATGGGCAAGCACATTCCGGGAAACCCTACGCTGGTCGTGGAAAACATGACCGGTGCCGGCACGCTGATCGCTGCTAAATATCTGCATAGCAGCGCCAAACCGGACGGCCTGTCTTTCGGCATCTTCAATGGCGCATTGATCCTCAGCGGCGCGCTTGGCAACAAGAGTGTCGACTTCGATATGCGGGAGCTCGAGTACCTCGGCGTTCCGGTACAAGACAGCACCGTGTGCGCTTTGCGAAAAGAGAGCGGCGTCACCAATATGGATCAATGGTTTGCAGCGAAGACTCCCATCAAGCTCGGCGGTCTGAGTCCCGGCAACAGCACCAGCGACGTGGCGCGGGTGCTCTCTACGAGTCTAAATCTGCCGATCCAGTTAGTCGAAGGCTACAAGGGCACCAATGAAATTCGCCTCGCGGCTGACGGGGGCGAACTCCATGGCGCCTGCTGGGCTTGGGAAACATTGAAGGTGGCTTGGGCAAACGCGATTCCCGCGGGTGAAGTCAACGTCGTATTACAAGTTACAGCCAAGAAGATTCCGGAACTTACCAATGTGCCAATGGCGCTGGAGCTTGCTAAAACCGAAGAGGCGCGACTGTTGCTCAAGGCTGGCGCCATCGACCCCGCTGCGATCGTGCGTGTCTATGTCACTACGCCGCGAACCCCGAAAGATCGCCTGCAAATTTTGCGGACCGCGTTCGCCAAAACCTTGACCGACCCGGAATTCATCGCGGAAGCGAAAAAAGCCACTCTGGACATCAATCCTCTGAGCGGTGCAGACGTGAAGAGAATTGTCGACGACCTGTTCAAGCTCGACCCGGCCGTCAAAAACAAGCTCGCCGGCATTCTCGCGGCCAAATAAAGACGAGGGGAGAGCTAAACTCGATGATCCGTACGAAAGAGCTCTTTTGGGTTCAAGTGATTCTCTGCGCCTGTACGTTATGGAGCACAGTGCACGGATCACACGTCGTGGCATATGGCGCCGAGCTCAAACCCGAAAAAAATCGCCTCGAAGTTGCGATTGCCGCCACTGGTCCACTTTACCTTCCGGTGATTTTGGCGAACGACGCAGGGTACTTCAGCAAGCGGGGCGTGACGGTCAATCTCAGCACATTGAGCGCGACGGCCTCGGCACAGGCGCTCCTGTCCGGCCAAGTAGACATATATCAGGGCGGCACCGCGACGATACACGCCAACGTCGCGGGTTCGGATTTGATTTACATTGCGGCCAGCGTGGACCGCAGCACGTTAGTTCTATTCGGGCAAAAAAACATCACGAGTTTTGATCAGTTGCGCGGCAAATCGATTGCAACCACGTCGGTTGGCGCGTTCGGTGAAATTGCCATCCGAAAAACCGCCAGAGAGCGCGGCATGGAAGTCGGCAAAGACCTCAAGCTTCTTTATCACAAGGGGCCGCCGGACGCGCTCTCGACATTTCTCGTCGGCAACGCCGACGGACTCATCGTCACGCCCCCGCAAACGGAAATCGCTCGCGGCAAAGGCTTCCCCGTGATCATCGACTATTATCAGAGAGGTCTTAAAATTATTGGACCGGGAACTGGAGTGGCGCGCACTTTTGTCCAAAAAAATCCGACCACGCTAAAGATTTTTCTCATGGGTTATCTTGACGGGGTAAAACGCGCTCTTGAGGATCCAGACTACGCCAAGAACGTGCTCGCTCAAAGCAGCAAGATGACCGATCAAAAGCTCATTGACGAAAGCTATCAGGAAGGCGTCAAGGTCTGGAACAAAGATATGACCGTCGATCCCGAAGCGATCAAGCTCGTGCTCGAGCAATCAACGATCGCAAAAGCCGCGGAATTGGATTTGAAGCGTTTCTACGACAATACACTGATTCGCGAGGTCAATCGCGACTACGCCTCGAAGATCTTTCCGGGTCAGGTCAAGTGGTGATCAATGGGCATAGCTAAAGCTCTTGCAGCCAATCCATGAGCTCTGGGTAAGATGGGTGGAGCGAAGCGAAACCCATCAATCACGCACCGTACGCATTGAATCAGTCGCTGTTGAGCAGCGGCGGCGATTTCTGCTACTGATGAAGCGCAACTGAAAAATCTCGAGGATAGCACGATGCGCATTATCGATGCTGACGGCCATGTTTTGGAGAAACAAATCCCCTGGGCGGATTTGCTGCAAGCGCCCTATCGCAGCCGCGCGCCCAAGGAAGTGAAAGACAATCGTGGTTTTAGCTTCATCATGATCGAAGGCAAGTTGACCCCCAAACCGGTGGGCAAAGGATGCAGCTTTGTCGGCGCGCCGCGCAGCCACTCGCCCCGGCCAACGACCGGCATGGTCGACCCCAAACAGCGCTTGAAGGACATGGACCTCGAGGGCATCGATACAGCGGTTCTCTTCGGCACATCGCCGTTTTTGAGCCTGCCCTTTATTGAAGACAAAGATCTCGCCAGCGATATCGCTCGCGTTTACAACAACTGGCTGGCGGAATACTGCAGCGCCGATGCGCGCCGGCTCAAAGGCGTGGCCGCGGTCGCGATTCAGGATCCTACTGAAGCGGTCAAAGAGCTTCAGCGCGCCGTCGAAGAGCTCAGGTTTGTCGCAGTCGCAAGTCCGCCGATCTCAGCTTCGAAAAAAAATCTTGACGATCCGGATCTCTTTCCGTTTTTTGCCCAGGCGGAGCGCCTCAATGTGCCGGTTTGTATTCATGTCGGTGCCGGCGACGGCGTTCCGGCGGCCACCGAGCGCTTTGATCATCCGTTCTTCACTCATGCGATGGCGCATCCCTTCGAGCAGATGATCGCTTCGCTGTGCGTCGTGGCCGGCGGATTGTTGGAGCGTTTTCCGCGCCTGAAGTTCGCTTTTATGGAAGCCGGCTGCGGCTGGGTTCCCTACTGGATGGAACGCCTGGACGAGCACTACGAAATTCTTCAACCTACTGTTCCATGGCTGACCAAGCCGCCGAGCGAATACATGAAAGGCGGACAGATGTTTTACGCCTTTGAAATGGAAGAAAAGATGCTACCGTACGTCGCCGAGTTCGTCGGCGCCGAGCGCTTAGTTTTCGCCACGGACTATAATCATAGCGATTCGAAGTTTCCTCACACCGTGGAAGAAGTAATGGAACGCAAGGATCTCTCCGATTCGCTCAAAGCTAAGCTCATGGGTGAAAACGCAGCAAAGCTTTATAGCTTATAGGCCGGCTGCGCTTCAGGATGACAAGGGCAATACGCAACTCCGAGCGGAGACGAGTTAAACCGGGCGCGAAAGGCTAACGCACGAATTCCTGACCTATCTGTTTGGTCATGGTGAAGTCCGCAACGTCTGCGGGTTTCACCGCTAACCTCCCCTTGCTCTGCTCCGCAATCCGGTTTAGCTCGACCTGCACTTCCTGATCCGTCAGCCACAGCGT
>JBIOXP010000491.1:0-7705 GCA_044869705.1 Binatia bacterium
TAAGGATAGAAATCACTACCGAGAACTTGTCGGGCATACTCCAGATCCAAATGGACCCAAGGTAAACACGACAATCCTTCGGCAAGGCGTTCGACGGCGAGATGTTTGGCCTTTTCGAATGCCTCGGCAAGGCGGACACTCAGGCTAGGGTTTTTCTCGTAGATTGCGCGCCGGATCACGACCATATGCATGATCGGAAAGATCTTGGTCCGGCGATAGTATTCGGCTTCCACGGCCCGTGAATCCGGAAACAATCGCCTTATATCCGGTCGGCCTGCAAGAAAGCCGCGCGGTGGAGAGGTCAATGCGACCGCGTCGAGGTCGCCCGCGTCGAGCAAATCATCGAGGCTTTGATCTTTGCCGATGTTGTCGATCCGTATACCCGCCGGAATTTCGATTGCGACATGCTCCGAGCGGCGGCGATACCAATGGACATCTTGAGGCATGACGCCGTACTCGTGCTGCAAAAAACCACGCACGAAGAGCAGCGCCGTCATGGAGTAATCGGCGATGCCGATTCTTTTGCCTTTCAGATCTTGCGGCTTCTCAATGCCTGATCGGCTATTGACCCAGACGTAAGCATGGCGAAAAACGCGCGATGGGAAAACCGGAATCGCGACGAAGCGCCGATCGCCTTCGCCGAGCGCGATCATGTAATTGGACAAGGACATCTCCGAAGCATCGAATTCTTCGTCGTGAAGCATGCGTAAAAAAATCTGCGACGGTGGAGAGATATTGATAAAATTAAGATCGAACCCGTCGATTTTGACACTGCCGTCGGCCAACGCACGCGTGTGGTCGTAATCGCGACAGCCGATGGTAATCATTTGACTGGCCATGCGTTCCTCCGTCAAGGAGCTAGAATTTAGGTGGAATCTCGACAACAAGTCAACGCTACCGTGTTGTTTGGTGCGCAAGCGCGGTCTTTGTTGACGCTCTGACGGCTATTAGCATATTTGTCGGTTACGTGTGGAAGGGAAACCGTGAACGGCCAGCGATCCACTGCGATCAGGTTCGGGAAAGGACGTTATGAGACGGATTAGTTTAATCGCATCTGTTTGCTATTTGTTCTTAATTTCTATTGCTGCGCCGGTATCGGCCGCGGCAGATGCCCCAGCGCGTAAGTTGCGGGTAGCGATTACGTCGCTATCAGGCTCGATGGCCGTTCCTTGGCTGGCGCGGGAGGCGGGAATCTTCAAGAAACACGGGCTGGAAGTAGAAGTTATTGCAACCCCGAGCGGCGTCGAGGGAATGAACGCCTTGATTGCCGGGGAAATCACTTTTCTGCAGATTGCCGGCGCAACTACCGTGAGCGCCGCCGTGGGCGGTGCCGATGTCATTGTAATCGGCACGACCATCGGCACACTGGTGCAAAGTCTAATCGTTCGTCCGGAAATCGAAACGGCGGAACAATTACGCGGCAAGTCCGTGGGCATCAGCCGGTTCGGTACGACCATCGATACCGGAGCGCGCATCGCGCTGCGCCATTTCGGACTGGTGCCCGAGAAAGACGTTTCCATTGTGCAGATCGGTGCGGTCGAGTCCATCGTGCCTGCGATGGCGGGAGGCCGCGTGCAAGCCGGTATTCTCTCTTACCCGGCGATCGGACGCGCACGCAAGCTCGGGTTTCACGAGTTGCTCGATATCGCGGCTTTGAATCTTCCCTACGCCTCGACCGGCATGACCACGCGCGGCGAGGTGATTCGCAAGGATCCGGACGTGGTGCGGCGATACATGATGGCGCAAGTGGAAGCGATCGCGCGCATGAAGCGTGATCGGGCGTTCACGGTGAATGTGATGAGCAAATTTTTGCGCACCAACGACCAGGAACAACTCGCGGAAGCCTACGACGTTTACGCCAACAAGTATTTGATGAAGGTGCCGCTGCCGACCGTGGAGGCGATCAGGGCGGTGCTCGAAGAGCTCGAACCGCGAAGCCCCAAAGCAAAGGGCCAAGATCCCAGGCGGTTTTTCGATGACCACTTCGTGCGAGAGTTGCAGAGCAGCGGTTTCATCGACGCACTTTACCGTTGAGGAGTTGCCTGGAATCTAGCTCATGCGGCTGATTTAGCGACTCGTCTTTGCACTCTCAAGCTCCGACGAAAAACGAAGACGGGAATAAATTCGTTTGGAGAATCGCCGCTAGCTCGCATCCATGCGGACGGGTTGGCTGCTGGCGCTGGGCTCAACGATGATGCCTCGCGCGATGAGAATGGGTCGCGCGGCGGCGACCAAATGGGGTAGACGGCGCGCAAACAAAAGACCTGCCAAAGCGCACCCCGTGCCGCCGATAGCGACGACGGACGGCGCCCCGATGCGGTCGGATGCCCAGCCGGCGACCAAACTGCCGAATGGAGCCATACCCACTAACATCATCGAAAAGAGGCTCATCACGCGCCCGCGCATCTCGTCTTCGGCGAGCGTCTGGAGCGCGGTGTTACATGCCGCGATTTGAACCATCCAACCCATCCCGACACCGATCAAAAGCAAGAGTGAGAGCCAAAACGGACCCGATAGACTAAAAGCGACCAAACCAACGCCGAATCCCATGGTCGAAACCGCGATGACGCGGCCGAGTCCGATTACAGACTTTCGCCGCGCTAATCCGAGGGCTCCGGCAAGGGCGCCGAGTCCGACTGCGCCCATCATCAGGCCCAAGGCATCGGCGCCGCTTTTGTGGATGTCCGCCGCAAAAACCGGCATCAGCGTGATGTAAGGCATCCCCATCACCCCGACGACGCTGAGAAGGATCAAGACGTCTCGAATGGGGACCGTATCGCGTGTGTAACGGAATCCCTCCCGAAGCGAGTGAGTCAGGGAAACCGGCGTTCGTGAGTTAATCTTTTCGGTCCCGAATCGCATTGCCAGCAGGGCAACAATCACGGCCAGATAGCTGACCGCGTTGATTGAGAAGCAGGCGCCTTCGCCGACCAGAGCTACCACGACCCCTGCGATCCCCGGACCCACGATGCGAGCGGCATTGATCATCGAGGAATTGAGTGCAACAGCGTTGGGCAGATCGTCGACCGAGACGAGTTTGTGCACCAGGGCTTGTCGCGCCGGCATATCGAACGCATTCACAAAGCCGAGCACTGCACCGAGAACAATAATGTGGATTGGCTGAACCAAACCGGAAAGCGTAAGTGCCGCTAGAACAACCGCTTGCACGAGAGCTGCGCTTTGTGTCCAGACCGCCACGCGGTGCGCCGAATGGCGATCGCTGACGACGCCGCCGATGGCACCGAGCAGGAAGACCGGGATTTGCGTGGCGAACCCGACAATGCCGAGTAGTGTCGCCGAACCGGTGAGGCGGTAAACGAGCCAACTCTGCGCCACCTGTTGCATCCAGGTGCCGCACACCGAAATTAACTGGCCAGTCAAATAGAGCCGATAATTACGATGACGCAACGAACGCCAGAGCGGCGAGTTGCCAAATGAAACCCATTGCATGTCAAAAACCGAGAACGGCAATCGAGCTTGCCGGACAATCATGAAATTATCACACGAGCAGTGGTGAAAACGAAGTCCTTTAGTCAAAAAAGACGGCCAGCTTTTAGCACCGCAGGCGCAATCGGTTTCATCAGGCTGAGGGAGAAACGGTACGCTAGCGGCTGGACAACTGGTATCGCCGCTGGAAAATTTCGCTTGTTTCGTCAGGCGAAAGTTGCTTTACTCGCCGCCGTAAAATCAGTTTCCTCTGGCATGAAAAGTCGACCGAGGAGGCGTTATGCTAGTTACTCTTCGTCGCGTGTTCTCGAGCGCGGCGTTTCTAGCCACTCTGGCAATTCAAACGATACCGGCTTTCGCACAGGAGGATTTCTACAAAGGAAAAACCATTCGGCTAATCGTCGGCCTCGCGCCGGGAGGAGGTTTCGATACGTACTCCCGTGTCATTGCACGCCACATCGGCAAGCATATTCCCGGCAATCCGACGACAATCGTCGAAAATATGCCGGGTGCAGCGAGCCTACTCGCAGCGAACTACGTGTACAAAGCAGCCAGACCCGACGGTCTGACGATCGGCAACTTTGTCGGCGGCCTCGCATTTCAACAAATCCTCGGGTTGCCGGGGGTGGAGTTCGACGCGCCGAAATTCGAATTCATCGGCGTACCGGCAACCGACAACTTTATGATCGGCGTGGCAAAATCAACCGGAATTACCAGTGTCGAGCAATGGAAGGCTTCGGGAAGCATCATCAAGATCGGGGGAGTGGCTCCGGGCGGTGGCACGGATGATATCCCAAAGGTGTTGAAGGCAACGCTTGGGTTACCGCTTCAGTTGGTGTCTGGCTATAAGGGGACCGGTCCCGTACGGCTGGCTTTCAACGCGGGTGAAGTTCAGGGCGCATGCAATTCATTGGAATCGTTCAAGGCCACTTGGCGCGCCGAAATGGATAAGGGCGAAGTCGTGCTGCTAGTCCAGGCAAATTTGAAGCCACATCCAGAGGTTCCCAATGTTCCTTGGGCAGTTGATTTGGCGAAGAGCGACGAAGCGAAAAAGATGATTCTGACGTCGGCGCGCGTGAACGGTCTGCTCAATCGCTTTTACGTGCTGCCTCCGGGTACGCCGAAGACGCGTGTAGCTCTCATCCGCAAGGCCTTCATCGATACCATGAAAGATCCGGAGTTCCTCGCGGACACGCAAAAAGCCAAGCTCGATCTCGATCCCATCGATGGCGCCGAGATCGAGAAGCAGGTTCAAGAACTGTTCAAGCTCGAGCCGGTGCTTGTGGGTAAGATGAAAGAGATTTTGAAATAAACAAACTGTGACGGGAAGGGCGTGCCGTACGTCCCTACAACAATCAAAATACGATGATCGGGTCGTTCTCGTCGCGCAGCATACAGAAGCGTGTATGCCCTCGCCCCTAGGCGATACGGGATTTCGGATTACGCTAGTCTAATTCCTACGAGCGAAATGCCGGCATAACTTCTTCGGCGAAGAGACGCATGGAGTCTAATATCTCGACGTGCGGGATGCCGCCGAAATTGAACGTCGTTGTCAGCGTATCAAAGTAATAAAACTTACGGGCGTTCTTAATATTTTGGATGCATTCATCGGGGTTGCCATAATTGTTGCGGCCGGTGGCGAGCATCATGTCCCAGGCGTAGTTTTCCGGCGCAGCGGTAAGAGAGCGCCGGCCGATTCGAGAAATCTCGTCGTATCGTTTGATCGCCGGCATCGCCACTGATCGGGCTCTCGCCGAATCTCCGTTCACGTGCGTGCGCACATGAAACTGACAGTGCCTGGTGGTGAGATCGTAACCCGATTCACTTAAGCCGTGCTTCCATGCTTCGACGCCAACACGAACTTTTTCCGGCGGGTGCGGATGACCGACCGTCATGATATTGAATCCTTGACGTCCCGCCCAGCCGAGACCTTCAGCTGAAGTGCCGGCCACCCAAATCGGCGGATGGGGCTGCTGGATCGGCCGAGGGTAGAGCGTGAGTTGATCGAAACTCCAAAACTGCCCAGTGTGGCTGATCCGTTCGTTAGCCCAGGTTTTCAATATCAGGTCGATCGCTTCGCGCAGTCGCTGGCGGTCGTTTTCCCGCGTCACGCCGAATACCTTGTAATCCAGCTCGGTATTTCCCGAACCAATCCCGAACTCGAGTCGTCCGCCGGAGATCGCATCGACCATGGCGTAATCTTCTGCGCTGTGCAGCGGATGGCGCAGCGGCAGAATCGCGATGCACGGTCCCAAGCGAATTTTTGACGTGCGAGCAGCCGCGGCCGAGAGCAAAACGGCGGGATTGGCAACGAGACCGCCGTAACCGAGAAAGTGGTGTTCGTTGAACATGAAGCATTCCCAGCCGAGATCTTCAGCCAGTTCGACCTGCTCCAGAAGTTGCTGATAATACGTGTCGTAAGGCGGGTCGCGATCAGGAAAGTACGTTGCGAGGACGTTAATGTAGAAACGCATCGGTTGCGTTCTTGCCTATCGAGAGGGTGCCGTACGGGTGATCGTCCGACACGGCCTCAGCGGGAGTTCAAATTCCAATGTTCCAGTCACAGGCGGAATCGGCTCATCACGTTGAACCCGGAACGTGAACTCAGTTCAACCCGTACAGCGCTCGCGCGTTGTCGCTAAGGATCTTGCGCTTTACCTCGGGAGAGATATCCGTTCTATCCTTGAATATCTTAATCGCATCGACGTCGCTCGAAGTATCCGTATGGCCATAATCGGTGCCGATCACCAAACAGTCTTCGCCGGCTTCGCGCACCACGTATGGAATGTCGTCGCCATTTTCGCAGGTCACGTACATTCCAAAGGTGCGAAATGCATTCTCGGGCCAAGTCCGGCCGAGGGTTCGGAACCGATTTCGCGCTTCGTGCATCACCCAGGGAAGCCACTGCGAGCTGGCTTCAATGAAGCCAAAACGTAGGCTGGGAAAAACCTGATGAATCTCGCTCATGATAATGTCGTTGAAGGCGCCGACGGTCGGGATCCTGAAGCGATGAAAAGTGGAAGCAATACGGACCGGATGGCTATATAGGTCGTTGAGCCATGCATTGCCATTGGCAATATGAATCGCGATCGGCATATCGAGTTTCTGCGCTTCGTCGTAGATCGGATAAAAGTAGGGATCGGCCAGCAGCCGCTGTCCTTCGACGGGACGCATCATGACGGCGCACGCGCCGTGTTGTTTTGACCAGCGAATTTGATCGAGTGCATCGGGTATGCTCAGCGTCGGCGCCATGCACGACCAGAGCAAACGTCCTTGTCCCTGTTTCCAGATATCAGCCAGCCATTGGTTCCAGCTCTTATACAGAGCCACTTCGACCGGTGCACGATCGGTGGCCGATTCAATGAACACGGTGTTATGCAGCACCTGAACATCCACGCCGGTCTCGTTCATGTGCTCCAGGCGCAGCTCGACGTTGCCGAGCTCGCGCGCCTCCTGCGCATCGGCGAACTTACGTCCGACGCGCCCCGCCAGGTTCGCCAGTGCCTCGGTCGAAAACGCCGGAAAACGAAATCCCCTGACCTTGCCATCGATCAGCCAGAACTGAAGCTTGATACCGGCGTCTTCGCGGGTTTCCAGCGGTGTCGGACGATACTGCCGCTCCGATGCATCCATAAAATCCCAAGTACGTGCACATTCGACCACGTGAGCATCGGAATCGATGACTCGGTTGGATGTCGGTGACTCCATCTGGCGATCCTCCCTAAAACGATAATGGGTTCACACTAATTGAGATGATGATCGAGTGTCAACGGAGCGCTCGGCGCCTCGGGTCGCAGCGTTGCGTGATCACCGTCAGATTTGCACGAAAATTCTAGAATTAAAACGTATGCTGGCGTCCGGGTTCATGTCCGAAGCCGGCGAGAACTAAACAACAGCGGCAATGAATCGCTGTCGCAAAGCGAAGCTGCGTACACTATTCCGCGATCACTTGTCGAGGGCGGCTGTGAAAAGATGACACGTACGCAAGCCGTCAAAATCCCCTAGGGATTTCCCCCAAGAAGAATTTTGCACGGAGCAGAACCGGGCGATGCAAATGGCGCTATAAAAGTGGCGGGTTCTTCCACGAGAGTCCTTGGATTTACCGAAGAACGGCTGGTATCTCGTTTGCGCAGTTCGCCCTGACATGACGACATTGCTCACACATAGGCAGCCAGTGCTGGGTGATTTCTCTCTCGATTTCGACAATGACTTGATCAGTCGCACACTCGAATACCGAGGCTGCGGTATCCGGGCGGCT
>JBIOXP010000492.1:0-5100 GCA_044869705.1 Binatia bacterium
CGAATTTTTGCAACAGAGCGCGCTGGCTACGGGTGGTTTGACGGCCGGGAACTTGCTTGTGAATGCATTCACGCCGGTCGGAGCCGATGCGGCGCAAGTCGATCCCAAAGATTCTGGTTTGGTATCGTCGGAGATCAAATATTCATCGACCGATGGAACCGCAATCAGCGCCTACGTCACTCGACCCAAAGGAAGCGAAGCGCATCCCGCGGTATTGGTCATCCATGAGTGGGACGGAATAAAAGAGCATATTCGGGATGTGGCGAGAAGGCTCGCGAAATCCGGTTACGTGGCGCTAGCTCCCGATCTTTTGTCCCGTTATGGAGGAACGAGTTCGTTCTCAACTCAGGAAGCCGCAATTGCGGCGGGTCGCAAATTAGATGACGACAGCCTCACGAAAGATCTCTCCGGTGCAGTCAATTATTTGAAAGTTCAAAGCTTTGTCCGCGCCAATCGAATCGGCGTTATAGGTTTCTGTTGGGGTGGAGGCAAAGCACTTTTGTTTACAACTCGGAGTAAAGATCTTTCAGCGTCGGTTATCTACTACGGCAGCAATCCTGCAAACCTTGACGACGTTAAAAACATTTCGGCGCCAGTCCTGGGCCAGTACGGCGGAGCCGACGAGCGGATAACCTCAGCGGTGCCAAACCTCGAAGAGGCAATGAAAAAATACGGCAAGTCCTTCGAATACAAAATCTATCCTGGCGCACCCCACGCATTCAATTCAGACGTGAGTCCGAGTTATCGCGAAGACGCAGCGAAAGAAGCTTGGAGCCGCACCTCTGGAATTCTTCAACGCCCACCTCCAGAGTTAAGCGACACGCACGACTCCTAACCGCTCATATCGCCCTGGAAATATCACCAGCCACAGATCAACTATCTGCTTTTCTAACTCGAGGATCAAAGTGAAACCCATCCAAGATTTTCTTCTTAAATCTCGGCGATTAAAAATCCTGTTTCTGATTGCGATCAGCGTGGCCGCGACTTACGTTGCGCCGACAACAACCGCCCATTCCGCCGAAGTCAGTGTGGGCGTGGCATTCACGAATGCGCGTGTGGCTCCGCTCTGGATCGCGGATAAAGAAGGTTTTTTCAAAAAGAACGGTATTGAGGCCAAGGTTCTCAAGCTCGCGGGCGGAACTCAGGGCGCGCAGGCGATGCTCAGCGGCGGCATCGACATCGGCTATACCGATCCGACCTCCATGGTCGCGGCAATCGCGGGTGGCGCTCAGCTCACTGAGATCATGGCGATCACGAACATCATGCCGTACTTCCTGGTGGGCTCTGCTGATGTGAAAAATCTCGCTGACCTGAAGGGCAAGCGGGTGGGATCCTCCGGACTGGGACTGTCCGCTTCGCGCTTGGCGCTGTTGGTCGCTTTGAACAAGCTCGGACTCTATCCCAAGCGCGACCAAATCACGCTCGTCGCGGCCGGAGCTGAGCCGGAGCGAATCGCCGGACTCGCCGCAGGGGCGCTCGGTGGCACGGTGATCGGACCGGAGTTTCGCGGCAGGATCGAAGAGTTGAAGCTCAATATTTTGAGTGACCTGCGCACGCTCAAAATTCCCTGGGAGCAGGATGCGCTCGTCACGTCGAAAAAATATCTTCAGGGCGACCAGGATACGGTGGAGCGGCTGATGAAATCGTTGCTTCAGGCAAACGCTTACGTGTTAAGTCCGGCGAATCGCAACACGGTCATCGATCTTTTGAAAACACAGCTCGGTTTAAAGAGCGAGCAGGAGGCGGACAGCGCTTACGGCGATCTCACCCGGTTCTATGTCCTCAGGAAGCCGCTTCCCAGCCGCGAGGGGTTGCAGACGATCATCACGGAAGTCGGCAAAGAAGTTCCCAAGGCGGCGAGTTTAAAATTTGAAGATGTTGTGGACGCTTCCATCATTCAGAAACTCGACAAAAGCGGATACATCGATAGTCTTTACAAGTGATTGGCGAGCTTGGCTTCGGCGTTTTTGGAAGTCCAGAGCTCTTCGGCCGCAGTGATGAACGCGCGGATTTTTGGCGAGACAAATCGCTGCGCCGGGTAAACAATCGAAATAGTAACCGACTCGCCCCCCCAATCCGGCAAGACGGCAACAAGTTTTCTCTCTTTTGCCTCTTCCGCGCAAAGAAAACTCGGCAATAGAGCAATACCCCAGCCGAGCACGGCCAGTGCTCGCAAGCTTTCGAAATCATCGGCAGTAATACGACCGGAGAGCGCGATTTGCGCGCGTTCGCGGCCATTGCTGAGTTGAAGATTTCTCCCGGTAAACGGGGCAAATCGTAGACACTGATGATCGTTCAGCTCATCGGGATTCCGCGGCGCAGAATGGTTTTTCAAATAACCGGGACTCGCCCACAGTCCGAACTGCCCCAAGGCAAATCGCCTAGCGATCAAGCCAGAGTTCTTCAGCGGTCCCGCGCGCACCGCAACATCGATATTTTCAGCGACCAAATCGACCAAACGGTTAGTAATGACCAGATCGATTTCGATAGCCGGGTGGCGTTTCATCAAGACGTCGAGCACCGGCGGTAGCACGCCGCGGCCCAATTCGACCGGCGCGGTTAAACGGAGGACGCCTTTGGGCGCGCCGCGGTCCGCCGCCAGCTCGTTCTCTGCCGCCTGCAGCTCTTCCAGGGCTCGCAAACAGCGGCGAAAGTAAGCTTCGCCGGCTTCAGTCAGGTGCAAGCTCCTTGTGGTCCGCTGCAGGAGCGTGATACCGAGCTCCTTTTCCAAAGCCGCCATCTTGGCGCTAACCGTCGAGTTCGGCATGTTGAGCAGTTTGGCCGCCTGAGTGAAACTGCCGGCCTGAACGACTTTGACAAAGACGGCGATAGCATCGAGGTTCACACCGACGATTGTACATTACGCTGGACAATCTTTCCAATTTTACGACCTAGTCGTTGTGCGCTGTCGTGTGTAAATTCCCCAAGCAGATCTAGATGAGCCAATCCGCAAAAACCTGGAGGCAAGATGAAATCGTTGACCAGAAAAGTCGCTAAGCTTATCGAACCGCAAAGTGTCGTCGAGGGCGCCGGCGTTCGACTGAAGCGAAGTATCGGCGGTCATGCGCTGAACTATCTCGATCCATTTTTGCTTCTCGATCATTTCCAATCGATCAATCCCGCGGATTACCAAGCCGGTTTTCCGCTTCATCCCCATCGCGGCATAGAAACTGTGACGTATCTGCTCAGGGGGGCCGTCCGGCATCGAGATTCGGCAGGGAATGCCGGCGAAATCGGTCCGGGTGATTTGCAATGGATGAGCGCCGGGCGCGGCATCCTGCACGAGGAAATGCCGCAGTTCCGGCCCGAAGGCGTGGCCGGCTTTCAGCTCTGGGTGAACTTGCCGGCGAAGCAAAAGATGAGCGCACCGCGTTATCAGAATATTCATGCCAAAGAAATTCCGGTCATGGAGCGCGACGCCGGCGCCACCATTCGCGTCATCGCCGGAAGCATTGATGGGACCACTGGCCCGATCACAGGGATCGTCGCTGAGCCAACGTATCTTGATGTGGCTCTTGCGAGCGGCGGAAGTCTGGCGCTGCCGATTCCACGCGGCCATTCAGCGTTCGCTTACCTGTTCGAGGGCGAAGCGCGCCTCGGGACCGACAATACTGTTCCGGTTACAGCGCCAAAACTTATCGTATTGAGTGACGGAGACATCATTGAAGCGCACGCCGAGGAGGAACCGGCACGCTTTCTCCTCGTCTCGGGTAAACCACTGAATGAACCCATCGCTCGCTACGGACCATTCGTGATGAATACCCAGGCGGAAATTCAGCAGACCCTGCGCGAGTTACAGCAGGGCACGTTTGCGCAATAACCGCCGCACGACGTCGCATCACCAGGAGAAGCGGCATTTTAGCCGCCCTCCTGGTTTTTTTCCCCGTCAATGAGTAGCATTAACAAAGACATTCTCGCGCGCGAGTATCGAAATGGCACAGAACGATTCCGAACCGCCGACAACTCCCGAACAGCAGCAGATCCGCCAACCTCTGGTGGAGCTTCACGCCGCATTGGTGAAGTTGCACAAAGCACTGCTCGATTCGGAGCGCCAGGTGTATGAAAAGAATATCGGCCGGATTCAGTCGCCGAATCACTTTTTTCAGCTTCTCACCAGCGGTCCATTTTTCGCCTGGCTGCGACCCATCTCACAATTGATCGTGGCCATCGACGAAACCCTGGATGCCAAGGAACTGACGCATACCGATGTCGACGCGGTGATGGCGCAATCGGTTTTCCTGCTGGTTCCTGCGACCAGTGGCGGCGAATTTGGCGAGCGTTATGTTGCCGCCTTGCAGCGAGATCCGCGCGTCGTGCTGACCCACGCGCAGGTCGCCAAGCGGATCGGCAGCCGCCGCCCAGAGGAGTGAGTTAAATCCCGCTTTTCTCTTTGGAAACGCGGTTCCCGCAGATATCTGCGCCGTCATTTCGAAGGGAGAGAGAAATCTTTCTTCGATCCCGGATCACGAGATTACAGTTGGGATGATCGCCAGGTATATCGCGGTCGCGGACGTGCTCAATCGAGCGGACTAACCTTGAGCGGACAAAGTCTTTCCGCCGGCTTCGACCGGCTTCGCATCGATCAGCACGAAAGCGATTACACACGGCGCGCTGCCGCGATTTACCCAGTTATGGATTGTGCCGCGCTGCACTAGAACGTCCCCTGCTTTGAGATGAACGACCGAATCGTCGAGCTCCATGTCGATCTCACCCCAGATCACCACGGCATAGTCTATCGAGTCGGTGCGATGCACCCGCGGCGCAACTCCCGGAGCGAACTCGACCACGCGAAACACTGTGCCGTTGCTTAACGTCGTTCCGGTTTTGCGCAGCCCCTCGTCGGTCTCGCCGGTGTTATTCACTGGGAACGATTCTGTCGTCCAGACCACGCAAGCCGTCGAACCCGGCCGCGCGGAGACTAGATTCTTGGAAATCTCATCGATTTGGAGGAGGAAGACGGGCGCGTCCGGCGAAGCCTCGGGCTCGCGCACGGCGCTGTTCACCTCGGGCTTGACCTTGAAGCTCCACGCGCCGTCCGGCGTCTCGAAGACGACCGAGACCTTCGAAGGGTCCGGTTCGAGCGCGCGCCGCCGGTCTACC
>JBIOXP010000493.1:0-3308 GCA_044869705.1 Binatia bacterium
GGGGATGTCCCATTGCCCTCCACGCGCTCGACAGCACCGGAGAAAACCCATGGATGGCCGTGCAGAACCGGGCGCTCGCGGCCCGGTTTTAGAAAGATTGACAACATGAATTGGAGATCGCTTAAAATGTAAGGGCGCAGCATGCTGCGCCCCTACAGATTGTTGGCAATGGAGAGAATGCCTATTCTTTTCTTATAAACGTGCCGCTTTTTCCACCGCTCTTTTTAGCGAGGCGAATCTCGCCGAGCGTCATCTCGCGATCGACTGCTTTGCACATATCGTAAATCGTAAGCCCCGCAACGGCGACTGCGGTCATCGCTTCCATTTCGACGCCGGTTTTGCCGGTTACCCGCACAGTGGCCTCGATATCGACCCTGGCGGGTTCCCGTGCGGGAGTTAGTTCCAGTTCCACTGCTGTGAGATTGAGCGGATGACACATGGGTATCAGCTCGGCAGTTTTTTTCGCGGCCATGATGCCCGCGACTCGAGCGACGGAAAAAACGTCGCCCTTCTCTATTTTGTCTTCGAGAATAAGAGCCAGAGTTTCCCCGCGCATGTGAATCGTCCCGCGAGCGATGGCGATCCGGCTCGTGACGTCCTTAGCGCTGACATCGACCATGCGCGCGCGACCCTGCTCATCCAAATGACTTAGCTGTGACATAACACCCTGCTTTCAAGAATGCCGGTAAAAGAAGCTTTGTTCCATCCTGGTCATACTGAAGCTTGCAACCGCGAGCTTCCTTTGTGGATAGGCGCAATTATGTTACAAAAAGCTAATGGATAAAAAAAGCCACTATAGAGTGATTATCCTGGGTTCTGGAGCGGCCGGTCTTACGGCAGCGATCTACGCGGCGCGCGCCAATCTGGAACCGTTAGTGATCGAGGGCTCGCAGCCTGGCGGGCAGCTGACAATTACCACCGATGTGGAAAACTATCCCGGTTTTCCCAAGGGAATCCTCGGCCCCGAGCTCATGGAGGAGTTCAAAAAACAAGCCGTTCGGTTTGGCACCGAGACTTTGTTTGGCGAAGTTACCTCGGTCGAACTCAGACAACGGCCCTTCAGTGTGGTTGTGGGCAAGGAGCTTTTCAGCTGTGATACGCTGATCATTGCAACCGGCGCTTCGGCGAAACTGCTCGGGCTCGAATCGGAGATGCGCCTTATGGGGCACGGCGTTTCGGCGTGTGCGACCTGCGACGGATTTTTTTTTCGGGAAAAAGAACTTGTCGTTGTGGGCGGCGGCGATACGGCAATGGAAGAGGCGATCTTTCTCACGAAATTCGCTACCAAAGTGACCGTCGTTCACCGTCGGGATCAGTTGCGCGCATCGAAAATTATGCAGGAGCGGGCCGAAAAAAATCCCAAGATTTCGTTTGTCTGGAATACTGTAGTTGCCGAAGTGTACGGTGATGCGAAAGCCGGCGGCGTGACCGGGGTGCGGCTGGAAAATATCGTTAATGGCAAGGCCGAGGACTTTAAGACCGACGGCGTATTTATCGCAATCGGTCATGAGCCCAACAGCAAGCTATTTGTCGGCCAATTGGAATTAAACCCAAGTGGTTACATTCTCACTCATGACGGCACCAAAACCAACATTCCCGGGGTTTTCGCCTGCGGCGACGTGCAGGATTTCGTTTACCGCCAGGCGATCACCGCGGCGGGCAGCGGTTGCATGGCGGCCATCGATGCCGAGAGGTTTTTAGAGAGTCAACATCATTAAAACGTGTCCACGTACGAATTTCCCCGCCTTAGGATCGAAACATAAAATAGACTGCTCCAAGCAGACACAAGCCTGCCCATAGGTAATCGAGTTTTAGCGGCTGGCGCATGTAGAGCACGGCAAACGGGGCAAACACCGACAACGTAATCACTTCCTGGGTGATTTTCAGTTGGCCCAGGCTAAGTTGGGTGTAACCGATGCGGTTTGCCGGCACCTGCAACAAGTACTCGAACAGAGCAATACCCCAGCTCGCGATCGCGGCGACATACCACTTGTGACCGTTTAAATTTTTTAGATGCGCATACCAAGCAAATGTCATAAAAATATTTGAAGCCGCGAGCAGCAGCACCGTGCGAACGATAACAGGCATTGATTGAAGGTCCTCCGGGCACCATCTTGCCAAGGCACGCGATGCGACGAGTAGGGTCGTCTCGGTCAGCAATGGCGCGATACGAAATGACGATTGAGTTTTGAATGCCTTCGATTCTTTAAGCGCTCTAATACCGTGCCGTGGTTGCGCTTCGAATCATGCCAAGCACCTCTTCGGTGGTTCTGACGCGGCCCATCCGTGGAAACACGGTATTCATGAAAGCGGCCATTGAATCGTCATGAGAGTTGCTGCAGGCATCTCGCACAACGATGACACTGTAATCGAGGTCACGCGCGGCATATGCCGTCGATGCGACCCCCACGTCCACCGCGCCGCCCGAAATGATCAGAGTATCGATGCCGCGCGAGCGAAGCGCCAGGTCAAAATAGGTCTGATGAAAGGTGCTCCAGCGATATTTCGGGATGACATAGTCTTCGGGTCGAGGCGCGATCTCTTCGATGACTTTTTGCTCCCACGATCCTTCAGTGGCGCCGTGGAGAGCAGGATTGCAGTCATCGTTCGGCCACGGCCGAAGGCGCATATCTGTGTCAGTCACCACAACGCTCCGACTCTCGCCGTCCGGTCGGTGGTTTGCCATCGCGTAATAAATAAGCATCCGGTTTTGCCGAGCCGCATTCATCAGGCGAACAGCGTTGTCGACCACAGGCTTCATTCTTTTTTTCGTTTCTTCCGAAGCGCCGTGGTAGTAAATGTTCAGCATGTCAAAGAAGAGTAGGGCGGTTTTACTCAAACTGAGCTCGTTGACCTTCATGCGAAAAGCCTCCGTTGGAAAATCCCCGGTTTGATGTTGAGAGAGGATTTCCCTCACTGCCTATCATGCGGCGGTAACGATTCCCAGACGAACATTACTTCTTTGAATGCCAATTTTTTGTGATTACCTGTGCGGCATAGTAACCCGGAAGCCCGGTGATGCCGCCACCCGGATGTGTGCCCGAGCCACAGAGATAGAGATTTTCGATCGGCGTTTGGTACGCTGACCAGCCGGGAACCGGGCGCATGAAGAAGATCTGATCCAGCGCCATTTCGGCATGGTAGGGATGGCCCTCTGTCAGTTTGTAGGTCTCTTCGAGATCAAGCGGCGTGAGCACTTGCCGATGGAGGATCGTCTGTGAAAAACCCGGCGCGTACTCTTCGATCGTGCGTACGACCGCATCGCCCAGAGGCTGCCGCCCGGCATCCCAGTTACTTTCCCGAAGCTC
>JBIOXP010000494.1:0-2853 GCA_044869705.1 Binatia bacterium
TCGCGCCGCGAAAACCGTTTCCGAATGGATGGGCGACTTCTACAAAGAAAAGTATAAAGTCGATTTTGTCGCGCTTCGCTATTCCTCGGTGTACGGTCCCGGACTCTACCGGAGCATTCCGCTCGAATTGAAAAAAGGAATCCTGGGCCAACCTTGCCGTCCGTTTCTGACGCGGCCGAACGATGACTTGATCTACATTGATGATGTCGTCGATGCGGTGAGTCGCGCGCTCTTCAGCGACGAACGCCTCAGTCGTGCGTACAACATCGGCCTCGACAAAACTTATGTGAGCGACGATTTAAAACGTGCGATCCAAAAAGCCCTGCCAGATTTGCCCTTCGAAATTGGCGAGCATCCGAATGCGGCCGAAGTGGCGCCGCACCGATTGCGCAGCCCGCTAGACATATCCCTGGCTCGGCGGGAGCTCGACTGGGACCCGAAAATCTACTTGGAGGAAGGCATCGGGCGCCTGACAGCCTGGCTGCTCGAGCACAAAAATAAACTGCAGCAGTGAGTCGGCAAGCAAGGAGAACGACGTGCATCGACGACACCGGACTTGGACTCTGATTTGCTGTGCCATCCAGACGTTACTGCTTGTCACGTGTGCTTTTGCCGCTACCGCGCCGATGTCATCGGCGCAATTGGCTCTTTACCAGGATGCCGATCGAGAAAAAATTCTTATCGACGGCGCCAGGCGCGAGGGGCAGTTCACCCTCTATACCTCGCATACCTGGTTCAAAACTTTTGTCGGCGAATTCGAAAAAAAATATCCGTTCGTGCGCGCCTCACAGTGGCGCAACGATTCCAAGAACATCATCCGCAAAGTATTGGAAGAGGCGAAAGCCGGTCGTGTCCTCGCCGATATCGTCGAGACCACGGCAGACGGAATGGGTCTCTTGAAACGTGAAGGACTATTCCAGGAATATTATTCTCCTGAAGCGCTCTATTACCCCAATGAGCTCAAACCCAAGGGCAAACACGGATTTTTCTATTTGCCCAATCGTGAAACGTACAATAGCCTGGGATTTAACACGAATCTTATTCCCCCGGGAACCGCGCCAAAAAGCCTGAGAGATCTGCTCGACCCGCGATGGAAAGGTAAAATGGCGATCACGAGCACGACCACAGGTTCGCGCTGGATCGGCAATATTCTCGAGACATTGGGCCGCGAGTTTTTGGACAAACTCGCCGAGCAGGACATCAGCGTTCAGGATATGGCGCCAGCATCGCTGATCAATCTCGTGGTTTCGGGTGAAATCCCGCTTTCCCCAACGATTTTCGATGCGAACGTTACGCTCGCGAAGCAAAAGGGCGCGCCGGTGCAGTGGCGTCCGCTGGAACCGGTGGTGACCACCGTCGGTTCAGCGGGGTTGCTCGCCCGCGCGTCCAACCCTCATACCGCATTGCTCTTCATCGACTACTTGCTATCGAAGGAAGGACAGCAATTAATTATCAAGGGCGGTCTGTGGTCGCCGCGCGACGATCTCGGCTCGCGGGAGCAAAAATTCACGAAGAGCTATCTCGACGAAAAATATTCGTCCGAAGAAATGGAAGCGAAGATCGCCCAATGGGAAGCGTTGATGCGCCAGCTCTTCATGCGAAAGCGATAGACGAAACGGATTCCCAAACACAGGAGAACATAGAACTATGATGCGGTGCACTGCGGCTCTTTGTCTGGCGGCCGCGTTGGTCTTTTTTTTACCTCTCTGTGCGCTTTTTGCCGCCGCGGCGCCGACGACGTTACCCCAAATTGCGCTCTATCAAGGAGCGGATCGCGATAAAATTTTGCTCGAAGGCGCGAAAAAAGAGGGGCAGCTTACACTCTACGATTCGCACACCTGGTTTCGCACATATGTCAAAGATTTCGAAAAGAAATACCCGTTCATCAAGGTTTCCGAATGGCGCAGCGACTCGAAAAATTTGCTTAGCCGAGCGATGACGGAGTTCAACTCCAGCCGGTCGTTGGTCGATGTGATCGAAACCACGGCCGAAGCCATGGGTGTCATGAAACGGGACGGCATGTTCCAGGAATACTTTAGTCCCGAAGCCCGGTTTTATCCCGATACCGTAAAGTCCAGAGGCAAGAACGGTGTCTATATCTTGGCGACCGCGAAACTTATAACAGCTTGGGTTTTAACACGACGCTGATCGCCACGACCGAAGCGCCCAAACTATTCAAAGACCTGTTGGATTCAAAATGGAAAGGCAAAATGTCCATTGCCGGTACTTCGACAGGGGTACGCTGGGTCGGCGCGGTGATCGATATGTTCGGCCGTGATTTTCTAGATCGGCTCGCTGAACAAGACATCCAAGTCCAGAACATGTCCGGCGCGGCATTAGCCGGGATGGTTTCTTCCGGCGAGGTGCCGCTATCGCCGACGATTTTTGACGCCGACGTTACGATAGCGAAGCAAAAAGGCGCGCCGATCGAATGGCGGCCGATCGATCCGGTGGTCACCACGGTGGGGTATTCCGCTTTATCCGCTAAAAGCGCGCACCCTCATGCCGCACTGCTTTTTCTCGATTACTTGCACTCCAAGGAAGGTCAGCAGCTCATCATGAAAGGCGGGCTCTGGTCGCCGCGCGAGGACGTGGGCTCCCTGGAGCAAAAATTCAAGAAACTTTATCTCGACAGCAAGTACTCCATCGACGAAGCCGAAAAGAAGCTCGCGGAATGGGAAAACCTCATGCACCAGCTGTTCGTAAAGAAACGATCCTGATGTGTAGCCAACCGAATCGGCTATCGCTTTCTTGTGTTCCTGATGGACAATAGAACTTTTGAATCGATCTAATAAAATTAGACGCAGATCATTTTGCTCATCACGGTGAAGAAAAGAAACAAGCACGGCCTTC
>JBIOXP010000495.1:0-8255 GCA_044869705.1 Binatia bacterium
GGCACAAGCCCGGTGCTGGTAAAAAAAGGGCTCGCCGGCGCCCATGTCAGCGCCGCGACACTCTACCAGCAAGCGACCATTCTCTTGACGCTCTGTGTTGCCGCATTGCTTGAGGGTGATCTGTTCACCGGCAACATTCCCGGAGATGCGGTGCTTATATTTGCCGGCACCGGAGTTGTCGGCGCTTACATCGGCCGGACGTTGTTCGTCAAGAGCGTCGATCAGATCGGCGCATCGCGCGCGCAGTCAGTCAACAATTCCTCGCCGCTCATCACTGTTCTTCTGGCGGCGGTCGGCCTCGGCGAACGCTTGTCCTTTGCCGCTTTGATCGGCGTCATGTTCATCATCTCCGGCGTATTTTGCGTCACTCATGGAGATTCGGCGACGGGCGAAAGCAACGCACGGCGGCGGATCACTTTGGCAGCGGTGCTAGCCACGCTCTGCTATGGTGTGGTGCCCGTGCTGAAAAAAATCGGTACTGATCACGGTGGCCCGCCGGTGCTCGGCGCGCTTGTGATGCATGCAACGGGGCTAATGCTGCTGATGACGCTGGGCAATTTGCTTAAAATCGAGCGTAAGTGGCAAAGAATCCCCATCACCAGTTTGGGCTGTTTCGTCAGCGCGGGATTCTTTTATGCGATCGGTTCAATTTTTACTTTGAAGGCGCTGGTTCACGCGCCAGCATCGGTGGTGGCGCCGATTTGGAGCGCGCAACCGATCATCAGTTTTTTTCTCGCCAGGACGACTCTCAAAGGCATTGAAGAAGTGTCGTTCAGGGACGGCGCAGCCGCCGCCCTGGTGGTTCTCGGTGTCCTGGTGTTACGGTTGGGCTAAAGAAATTCGTGAGTAGGGGCGACCGGCCGGTCGTCCAAACTGCGCATACGGAGATCACAATGAGCATCAGCCGCGGTAGAGATTACTTTGAGATAGAAGCGGAACTGAAGAAGCGTATCGAAGGAGACATTCGATTCGACCGCTACTCGCGACTGCTCTATTCGACTGACGCCTCGATCTATCAGATGGAACCGGTTGGCGTGGTCGTGCCGCGCCACAAGGGTGATGTGCAGGCCGTGATCGAGCTCGCCAACAAGCTCGATCTCTCGGTCTTGCCGCGTGGCGGTGGTACGTCACTGGCGGGGCAGGCAGTCGGCCATTCGATCGTGCTCGATTTTTCCAAGTACATGCAGAACGTGCTGGAGGTCGATCAAGAAGAACTGTGGTGCCGGGTGCAGCCCGGGTTGGTGCAAGACGAGCTCAATGCTTACGTGCGCGGTATGGGCTTACAGTTCGGTCCCGACACTTCGACGTCCAATCGCGCCACCATCGGCGGCATGATCGGCAACAATTCTTCCGGTGCTCATTCGCTCACCTACGGTAAAACCCTTGATCATGTGATTGACCTGACGGTGCTGCTGGCCGATGGCAGCGAAGTCGTGCTGAAAGAATTGACGCCGGAAGAAGTCGAAAGACGGAGCCGCGCCGATACTACCGATGGCCGCGCCCATCGCGAAGTTCTCCGTCTGGCACAACAGCACAAAAAAGAGATTGTCGCGCGTTACCCAAAGATCATGCGGCGCGTCTCCGGTTACAATCTGGACGAGTTCGTCAAAGCGCAGCCATTCAATCTTTCGCGTGTGATCGTTGGCTCGGAAGGCACGCTGGCAACGGTCGTTGAAGCCAAGATGCGTCTCGTGCCCAAGCCCAAATGGACAGCCATGGATGTCATTCATTTTAGCGACGACATCGAAGCCTTGGAGTGCGCGCAGCTGATTCTGCAAACACGGCCCTACGCAATGGAATCCACGGACAAAATGGTTTTGAATCTCGCGCGCGGCAATATCGAGCAGTCCCGCAGGCTCGGCTTTGTTCAAGGCACGCCCGATGCGCTCTTGATGGTGGAGTATGCCGGCGCGAGTGAAGCCGAGGTCAGAGATCAGGTTGAGAGACTCGAAGCGCTGAGAAAGCGCGAGAAAATCGGCTATGCGGCGACGCTCGCGTTCAAGCCTGAAGAAGTGAAAGCGATCTGGGGCGTGCGCAAAGCAGGGCTGGGTTTACTGCTCGGCATCAAAGGGGACAAGAAGCCGATCGCCTTCGTTGAGGATACCGCGGTCGCTCCGGACAAGCTGCCGGAATTCATTCGGCGATTTCGCGAGGTGGTGGCGCGCCATGACACCGTCGCCGGTTACTACGGCCACTGTTCCGTTGGCTGCATGCATATCCGGCCGTTGATCAATCTTAAAGAGCAGAGTGAGATGGACAAAATGGTTTCCATCGCGAACGCCATCTCCGACCTGGTGCTCGAATTCAACGGTGCGATGTCCGGCGAGCATGGCGATGGATTGGCGCGCAGCCATTTCAACGCAAAACTTTTCGGGCCGGCAATTTATGATGCTTTTCGCCAAATCAAGCGAGCATTCGATCCGAAAAATTTGATGAACCCTGGGAAAATCGTCGAGGCGCCGGCCATGACGGAGTCGCTAAAGATCTCGCCGCATTACCGGCCGTGGGAACCGCGTACGACATTGAACTTTACGGCTCAGGGCGGCTTTGTGCGAGCCGTGGAAATGTGCAGCGGCATGGCGGAGTGCCGGAAGAAGCTCGATGGCACGATGTGCCCCTCATATATGGGAACGCTTGATGAGGAACACTCGACCCGAGGTCGCGCCAATGCGCTTCGAAGTGCGATCTCGGGGCACGCTCCACAGGAGGAGTTCAGCGGGAAACGGCTTTACGAGGTGATGGATCTTTGCCTCGAGTGCAAAGCCTGCAAAGCGGAATGCCCGTCCAATGTCGATATGGCGAAGCTTAAATATGAGTTTCTCGACCATTATTATCGTGCGAACGGCTTGCCGCTGCGCAATCGGATATTCGGCGCCATCGAGAGTCTCAACCGGCTTGGCTCCAGCTTGGCACCGGTCTCCAATTGGATTGCCCGTTCGGCGTTGAACCGTTGGCTGATGGAAGTTGTCGCGGGCATCGACCGCCGACGACCATTGCCGCATTTTGCGGAGCAAAGTTTCGAAACCTGGTTTCGGAAACACGAAAGGGCAGGTGAGGGAGGGAAAGGCGACGTGGTTTTGTTCCATGACACCTTCAACAACTACAACACGCCGCATGTCGCGATTGCGGCGACGCGGTTTCTGGAACGATCCGGCTATCGCGTCTTGCTTGCCGATAAAAAGTGCTGTGGTCGACCGATGATCTCCAAAGGCATGCTCAAGCAGGCGAAGGAGAATGCGGCATGGAATGTCGAAAAGCTGCTTCCCTATGCGGCGAACGCCGTTTCCATCGTCGGTCTCGAACCCTCGTGTCTGCTTACCTTGCGCGACGAGTATCCGGACTTTATTGACACCGAAGCGGCGCGGAAGGTTGCCGAGAACAGTTTTCTGTTCGAAGAATTTGTCACTCGAGAGTTCAAAAAAGCCGGACTAACGCTGCAACCGAACGGCGGCGGCAAAAAAGTGTTGTTGCATGGCCACTGTCATCAGAAGGCGCTCGTTGGTACGGCGCCGACCACGGCGATGCTCAAAGCCGTGGGGTACGAGGTCAACGAAGTAGATTCGGGCTGCTGCGGGATGGCCGGCTCTTTCGGTTTTGAGAAAGAGCACTACGATTTGTCTACTAAGATCGCCAATCGACGTTTAGTGCCTGCAGTGAATGCGATCGGACCCGAAGTCGAAGTTGCCGCGCCGGGAATCTCGTGCCGGCAGCAGATCGAGCACCTCGCCGGGCGGAAAGCCAAACATCCCGCGGAGTTGATGTGGGAAGGATTAATGAGGACTGAGGGGCAAGGACTGCGCCCTGAGCAGGGTGGCGAGGATCGAGCGATTTGAAGAAGTCGGTGAACTGTATTCAGACGCAAATTAAATATTACAGTCCACCGAGTCACGGGCAGAACGTTCGGGTGTTGACGCGACGCACCACTTTTGGGAGTTGATCAAACCAGATTCAACCGGCTGCTGTTTCGACAACTTCCAATGTTGCGGTTCTTGACAAACGGAACCGCCGGCGATACTGGTCTGACCAACAGACAGCCAGACCAAAATGCTGAAGGCGATCAAAAAAACGCGCATTCACGAAGAGGTTTTCAGTCAAATCCACGACCTCATCAGGCAAGGCCGGCTCAAGGCGCGCGATCAGCTGCCGTCCGAGCGCGAGTTGGCGGAAACTTTCAAGGTGAGTCGAACGTCCGTGCGCGAAGCGCTGCGCGCGTTGGAAACTCAGGGGCTGATCGTGAGCCGAACCGGGATGGGCAATTTTGTCGTCGATCTTCCCGTTGAGGCTCTCGTCGGACCGCTCGCACGCCTGCTGATCGACGAAAAAAAGTCGCTCGCCGATCTATTCGAGCTGCGCAAGATCATAGAGCCGGATATCGCCGCGCTGGCGGCCGAGCGGGCCACTGAAAGCGATGTCGCGCAACTGAAAGAAATTCTCGCCAAGCAGGCGCGAGCCGTCGAGCGCGGCGACACGGGAGTGGAGGCCGATGCCGAATTGCACTTGTGCATCGGCCGCGCAACGCAAAATCAAGCGCTGCAAAAACTGGTCTCGGGATTGATGGAAATGCTTAGCCGAAGCCGCGAAGAATCGCTGCAGACGAATCAACGTCGAGAATCGTCCATCGCCGCGCACCGCAGAATCATCGCCGCAATCGCAAAACACGACCGATCAACGGCGCAGCGCGAAATGTTGCGCCACATTGAACAAGTCGAGAAAACGGTGCTGCTGTCGAATCGAGCGCCAGAGAACAAAAATCCACCGGCTCTGCGCGACAGAGAAAACACTCGTCGGCGAGCAAGCAGAGGTCGATATGGAGCGCTGCTGGACAGATCCGATCGGCTCGTCGATTAGGTGAGGAACGAGCGGCTGAACAGCGAAAATCGAATTCTCATCAGAAATCAGGCGAGAGGTAAAAAGATGGCGACAGCACAAAATTCCGAAGGGAAGAAGGAAGCAACCGGACCGGTGATCTCGGGCGGCCACTTGGTCGCGAAGGCGCTAAAAAACGAAGGCGTCGAAGTGATCTGGACGCTTTGCGGCGGGCATATTATCGATATCTACGACGGTTGTCTCGATGAGGGAATCAAGATTATCGATGTGCGCCACGAGCAGGTCGCCGCCCACGCGGCGGATGGCTATTCGCGGCAGAGCGGCAAAATCGGCTGTGTCGTGACCACGGCAGGACCCGGCACGACAAACGCCATGACCGGGATCGCCAACGCGTTTCGCGCGGAAAGTCCATTGCTCATGATCGGCGGCCAGGGCGCGCTCAGCCAGCACAAAATGGGTTCGCTGCAGGACTTGCCCCATGTCGATATCATGTCGCCCATCACGAAGTTCGCCGCGAGCGTGCCGCACACCGAGCGAATCGCGGACATGGTTTCAATGGCGTTTCGCGAATCGGTCAACGGCGCGCCGGGACCGAGCTATTTGGAGATTCCGCGCGATGTGCTCGATGCCAAGGTGCCGATCGAGCGCGCGCGTATCCCCAAGCCCGGCGCATATCGCGCTTCGACGCGTTCCATCGGCGATCCGGCGGACGTAGAAAGGTTGGCGGATCTACTGGTCAATTCTGAAAGGCCGGCAGCGCTCTTCGGCTCTCAGGTTTGGACTTGCCGCGGCCATGAGGCGGCGGTGGAGTTTTGCCGCGCGCTCAACATACCGGGATACATGAATGGCTCTGGGCGCGGCATCTTCGCGCCGGGTGATCCGCACGGCTTCAATCGGACGCGCAGTTACGCCTTCGACAAAGCGGACGTGATTTTGATCGTCGGCTCGCCGTTTGATTTCCGTTTGGCTTATGGCCGGCGGTTGCGCGCCGATGCGACCGTGGTGCAGATCGATCTCGATTATCGCAATGTCGGCAAGAATCGCGACATTTCGCTCGGCCTAGTCGGCGACTGCGGCGCGATCCTGAAAGCGGTCGCGCAAGCGGCTACAGGGCGCGCGTCGAAAGGAAACGCGCAACGCGCCGAGTGGATGAAAGAATTGCGCGCGGCCGAAGCCAAAGCCTATGAAAAACTGTTGCCTTCGTTCAAATCGGAATCGGTGCCGATCAATCCTTACCGCGTTGCGTATGAGATCAATGAATTTCTCACCGACAATACCGTTTATATCGGTGACGGCGGCGACGTGGTGACGATCACGGCGACGGCCGTCGAACCGCGCAGGCCGGGCAACTGGATGGATCCAGGTCCGCTCGGCACGCTTGGTGTCGGTACTTCCTTCGCGATGGCGACAAAATTCGTCCATCCCAAAAAAGAAGTGCTGTGCTATTACGGTGACGGATCATTTGGCATGACCTCGTGGGACATGGAAACCGCGCAGCGCTTCAAATTGCCATACATGGCAGTTATCGGAAATAACTCGGCAATGAATCAGATCCGCTGCGGGCAGATCGGCAAGTACGGACCGGAGCGCGGATGCATCGGGAATAAGCTCGGCGACGTCGATTTTGAAAAATTTGCCGAATGCTTCGGCGCCTGGGGAATCGCGGTACGCGAACCGAGTAAGATTCGTCCGGCGTTGGAAAAGGCGCGCGAACGGGTGGCCAGCGGACAGTGCGCGATCGTCAACATATGGGTCGACATCAACGAGTATGCGCCGGGCACGAAGGCGCAGACGATGTACAAGTGAAGACTTTTTCACCATGAAAAGCCTAGGGACACAAAGAGCACGAACTTTGGAATGCATTTGCTGATACTTTTGCGCTTGAAATGTGTTGACGCTGGCGTCTGTCTTCCGTCATTCCCGCATGCTTTTAGCGGGAATCCAGGCGAATTCGAACTGGACCCGCGATTCAAACGTTCGGGGCGACGAGCTGCGCTTTGGCGCGCAAATGTTCTCTCGGCGAGCGAAAGCTTATGCATCCCTGGGTGGTGAAAAGGGATTTCTGATCAAGGAGACTAGCAATAGATGGCGAAAGCGCTCGACGGAATTCGGATTCTCGATATGACCCATGTGCAGTCGGGGCCGACCTGCACACAGATATTGGCCTGGTTCGGCGCCGATGTGATCAAAGTCGAGTTGCCCGGCCGCGGTGACATTACGCGCGGACAACTGCGCGACAAGCCCGGTGTCGACAGCTTGTATTTCACGATGCTCAACTGCAACAAGCGGAGCATCACGATCAATACCAAGCACGAAAAAGGCAAAGAGATTTTTCGCAAGCTGGTCAGGTCGTGCGATGTGATGGTGGAAAATTTCGCTCCCGGCGCACTCGATCGGCAAGGGTTTACCTGGGAAGTGCTGCACGAGCTCAATCCCCGGCTGATCTATGCGTCGGTCAAAGGCTTTGGGCCGGGGCCCTACGAAGAATGCAAAGTCTACGAAAATATTGCCCAGTGCACAGGCGGATCGGCGAGCACGACGGGTTTCGATGACGGTCCGCCGCTGGTCACGGGCGCGCAGATCGGTGACTCCGGCACGGGCATTCACCTGGTCGCCGGTATTTTGGCGGCACTTTTTCAACGTGAAAAAACCGGCAAAGGACAACGGGTCGTTTGCGCCATGCAGGATGCCGTGCTCAACCTTTGCAGGGTAAAGTTGCGCGATCAGCAACGCCTCGCGGCAGGGCCTTTGATGGAATATCCGCAATACCCCAACGGCGTTTTCGGTGCGGCCGTGCCGCGAGCGGGGAATGCATCGGGGGGAGGCCAGCCGGGTTGGGCGGTGCGGACAAAAGGGGGCGGCCCGAACGATTATATTTACGTCATCATTCAGCCGCCCGGATGGGAGCCGCTGATGAAACTATGCGGCCGTCCCGAGTTGATCAAGGATCCCGAATGGGCCACTCCGGAAAAGCGCCTGCCCAAGCTCGACAAATGTTTCGAAATTATCGAGCAATGGACGCTGACTCTCGACAAACTGGAAGTCATGCGCCGGCTTAACGAGTTCGACGTGCCGTGCGGGCCCATCCTCGACATGGGCGAGATTGCCGCCGAGCAGGCACTGCGCGAGACCGGTACCGTCGTCGAAGTCGATCATCCCAAGCGAGGCAAGTTTCTCACGGTGGGAAACCCGATCAAACTTTCCGATTCGCCGACGGAAGTGAAGCGGTCGCCGCTGTTGGGCGAGCATACCGAAGACGTTTTAAAATCCATCGTTGGCTGGAGTGAAGCCGAGATTGAAAGCGCCCGCAAAGAAGGCGCGATCTGATTCAGCGTCGAGAACCACAACGTGTTTCCAGCCGATCGATTACGTGTTTTTCTTCAGGAAGCGTTTGTTCTCGCGCCCGTAACGATAGAGTCGTTCGAGGT
>JBIOXP010000496.1:0-8410 GCA_044869705.1 Binatia bacterium
AGTAGAATCCAAGGACCTCGAAATGGCACGCACAAGGAGCTCGGTTACCGATCCATCCTGGAATGAAACGAAATCCAGATACACGGATTGCGCTAAGCCCCATCCGGCTATGGCGTTTCTCGTTGACTGTCATTTCGACCGAAGGGAGAAATCTTTCTCTATCTTTGCGGTTACGGCGCTAACTGAGGTTAAGCTGGAAACTAATCTCAAAGATGTGGAGAGGTTCTGTCTGGCGATTCTAACTGGTGATCGCGTACAGGTAGCAATCTCGTGGCTCGCTCGACACCGCAGGATGCACGGCATAGCGGCGTAAAATTCCTTCTCTGCGCATGCCGACTTTTTCCAAAACGCGCGCCGACGGGATGTTGTCCACGTCACAAAAAGCCTGGACTCGATAAAGCCCTTGTTGCGTGAACGCGCGCGCAATGACACCCCGGGCTGCTTCGGTCGTAATACCCCGGCCCCAGTGTTCTTTGGCGAGAACGTAGCCAAGATTGGCGCCATGCTGATGCGGTCGAAAATCGATCATTCCAATAGGCCGAGCATCGGATTTTTGGGTGATCACGTAAGCAAACGCCGATGCGTTTGCCCACTGCTCAATGCAAAGCGCAATGAACTTCTCTGTTGTTTCGATCGATTGATGCGGCAGCCAGACGAGATAGCGCGTGACGAGCGGATCTTGAGCGTAACTGTCGAATATGATCGCCGCATCCTCCCGGCGAGGCGACCGCAACCGCAAGCGCGCGGTTTCGAAGACCTCTGGCATGTGCATCTTTATCGACGGCCGATTCTACTTCATTGACGGCGATCTTCTGCACTAGGTCACGTGCTAACTACGGCTGATTTCATCAGCCCTCCATATCACGCCTCATTCAGCGGTTTCATCGCATTTCACAAGGCAAACAGCTCCTTGGCGTTATTGTAGGTGATCTTTTCGTACTGCCGCGGCGTGATACTGCCCTGCGACTTCAAATTCCGCAGCGCTTCGATTTCGGTCGACTGGTCGTTATGGCCGTAATCGGTACCGATCACCAGATTGTCTTCTCCCGAGTATCTGAGCACGTAGTCGACATCGTCGTCGGTTTGGCATGAAACGAACTGTCGATATTCCTTGAGCGGATTGTCCGGCAGCGGGCGATTAATGGCGCCCCAGCGGCGCTGAAAATCTTTTACCACGTACGGAATCCATTGCGCCGCCGCTTCGGCCCAGTGAAAACGGAGCTTGGGGAACAGCGTCGGCACTTCGCTCATGATCACTGAATGAAAGGCGCCGATTACGGGGATGCGAAACTTCCAGAAGCTGCCGCCGCCGTTATACTGCGACACTAGATCGATGACATAGGGATTGGCGTTGCCCACGTGCACGCCCACCGCAAGGTCGAGACGGCTCATCTCCTCATAGAGTGGATAAAAATAGGGATCGGTGATCATGCGCTCGCCTTCGATGCCGCGCATGAAAACGCCACAGGCGCCATTCTGGGCACAGAATTCTAGCTCTTCGAGCGAAGTTTTCATGTCGAGCAGCGGCAACACGCAAATCCAGCGCAGTCGGTTCTGCCCTTGAGCATAAATATCGGCGAGCCAGCGGTTGTAGCCTTTCGCAATTGGGATCTCCCATTCCGGTTTATCTGCAATCTGCTCGATAAACATGGTCGGATAAAGCACTTGAGTATCGATGCCGAGCTCATCCATGTGTTTGATCCGCGCCGCGACGTTCTCCATCTCGCGCGTTTCCCGCGCGGTGTTCATGTCGCGCCCAGTGCGCTGCGCCACGTCGGCAACGTCCTGAGCCGTGAGAACCACTCGCACCAGACCACGGATTTTGCCGTCAATGTACCAGTACTCCCCACCACCTTCGCCGCGCGGCTTGACGATCACGGGCCGATATTTTTGGTCCGCTTTATCGATGTAATCCCATGTGCGCTCTGATTCCACCACGTGAGCATCCGAATCGATCGTTGGCATGGCGAATTCTCCTCAATGTAAATTTCCGATTGCGTCGCTGTTCCACGAGACTTCGTCCCTAACTTATACTCGCAATCCAACGTCCGCATATCAAAGGCAACGGACGGCTTCAACAGAAAGGATGCAGAATCACGGCGCGATACATTCGCAGCGCCGTGCGTGATATAGATCGAACAGCATGAATAGCGCTCAGCTTGCCGAGCTCGCTGCCTGGATCACCGAAGCTGGATTGGCGGGCCAGAGTGAAATTGCGACGCTCACCGGGTTTTGTGAGCGAGCGGTCGATTTTGGCCTGCCGATCGCGCGCGCGATCGTGCTCGCGGACACGCTTCATCCGATTTACGAAGGACGAGCATTCCGTTGGAACCGAGACAAGGACACGACAGTACTAACCGAGTACGGCCGAACCGAGGAGGATCTCGGCCGATGGCAACGCAGCCCTTTTTTCTATTTGGAGCGCAGTGGCGCGAGTGTGTTGCGCCGCCCCCTCACATCACTCGCAAAGGATGAGTTTTCGATTTTTCCTGAGCTGATCGCTGCCGGCATGACCGATTACATCGCGATGGTAAACCGCTTTGCGAATGAGGCCGTAATCGGTGATATGGACGGCATATACTCATCGTGGGCGACGGATGCGCCAGCCGGATTTGCCGACCAAGATATTGCCGATCTGAGCCAGTTGGTCCCGCTCTTGGCGCTCACCATGAAAGCGGCATCGTTGGCGCGAATCGCCGAGACTTTGGTCGAGACTTATCTCGGACGCGATGCCGGCAAGCGCGTGCTGCAAGGCCAGATCGAGCGCGGCATTACCGACCAGATCGAAGCCGCTCTATGGTTCAGCGATCTGCGCAGCTACACACGGATCGCCGAGAGCGCCGCACCCGGCGAGATCATTCCGCTTCTCAACGATTACTCCGACGCGATTATCTCGGCGATTCATCGTCGGGACGGAGATGTTTTGAAACTGATCGGCGACGGCGTTCTTGCTATCTTCACCGGCGACGATCGAGTCCGCGCCTGCGAATCGGCGATGGCGGCCGCGCTCGCTGCCCGCGAAAGCCTCGCCGAGCTGAACCGCACCCGTTCAGCAGCAAATCTGCCCGTGACAGACATGTACCTCGCGCTTCACGTCGGCACTGTTTTCTACGGCAACATTGGCAGCAAGGAACGACTGGATTTCACCGTCATCGGTCCGGCTGTGAATGAGGTCAGCCGGATTGCCGCCATGTGCCGCTCGGTCGATCAACTTTTGCTGGTCTCTTCGGCGTTTGCCGCCGCCCTCGGCGACTTGCGAAGCCGCCTCGTCTCGGTTGGGCGCTTCGCTTTGCGCGGGGTCGCCCACCCCCAGGAGCTCTATACCCTCGATGCCGATCTAGAGGCTCCCGGTGAGTGAGCTCGCCAGTCGAGAGCCGGACAGAAGCACAACGGAATCTGGACAGCGGCGCCGGTGCGGGTATAAGATCCCCTCCGGGTTGGGCAACGTCGCTTTTCTTCCCATGCTGGATCGATGTCGAACGGGAGGAATTATGAAGACATCTCTCCTGATCGCGACTTTATCTCGAGCCGCTTCTTGCGCTGCCCTGCTCTTGTTCGCGATATCCGCGCCGGCGCGAGCCCAACAGAAAATTCCTCCTGAAGTTATCGACCAGACGGCGGTCCAAGGGACGGCGTTGGTGCTCGTCGGCTTGAGCGTGCCTTGGGAGATGGAGTCGAAGCTCGATAGCGAGGCCCTGCGCGTGCAGCGCACCGCCATAGCATCGATTCAGAACGATCTACTCACTCAACTACAAGGAAAAAACTACAAAATCGTGCGCCGGTATCAGGAAATTCCCGGCATCGCCTTGGAAGTGGGCGCCGATGCATTGGCCGAGCTGGCGCGACTACCGATCGTGACAAACGTGCTGCTCGACCGCCTGCCTGGCGTCGCGCCAGACGGGGCCGATTTCGCTACGGCTCAAACCGAACCGGCGAGCGTTCGCGCCGTTGATCCGGTCGCGGAGAAGGTTCCTTCGCAACTGTTCAAACGGGCAGCCAGCAACGGCACCGTTCTGGTGCTCGCGGGGTTACGCACGCCTTGGCAGCGTGAAGAGCTCTTGAGTGAATCCCTTCGCGCTCTGCAACGAGCGGCGATTCAAGACGCGCAGAGTTATATCCTGGCGGAGCTCGCCGGAACGACCTTCAGAGTCACCCGGCTCTACAATAGTATTCCCGGGATCGCCCTACGTGTCGGCGTTGATGCTTTGAGAGTGCTGCAGAACTCGCCTGCGATCACCAATGTCGTCCAGGATCGACCAGCGCCGCCCCGTAGATAAGAGCAGCTTACGATTCGAGGCTAGACCACGACTCGCTTCAAGAGATACGGGGTCGCGAGAAACAACAGCGCGACACTGATCACGAGAATCGTCCAGAGCCAGCGCCCGGTGCGGGAAAAATTCCTGCTTTGCCAGAGTAGCGGCAGAGCCAGTGGACCGACGAGCAACAACATCGCGACAACGAAGGTTTTGCGATAGTAAAACTCCGCGGGTTGCCCAGCGTTCTTGGCCATGTGGTACGCATCGGTCGCAGCGCTCCCCCAGAGAAGAAATAAAGCGAGCAGCATAGCGACGCGATTGAACCCGGAGAACCATGATCCGAGGACTCCGAGCGTCACCGCACAAGCGAAAATGACCACGCCCTTCTTACTCTCCCGATCATAAATCTGCCCCAGCCCGGGCAGGAGCAGCGAGCAAACGAGAGCGATCCGAGGATTGGAACTAGGGGGCATCGTACGTACCGCCAAATTGGCCAGCGAGACTGATCGCATAAAGTTCGGCCAATGTCATCCTGAGGCAACGCCGAAGGATCTCGCCTTTCGATCAATCCATTGGGACGAGATTCTTCACTCTGTTCAGAATGACAGCTCTGCTAATCTCGCGAGGGTCGACACTCGACCATCAAGAGACAAGTTCCGATCGAATCTTAGTCTTTCTGCTTCAACATGCGCGAGAAAACTTTTTTGGCATTGGCCTCGGTAATTTTGTCGCGATCCTCGTCGGTCAGCCAGTCGATTTCCTGGAAGATTGGCACCAGATCCTCGAAGTTGCGGCCGGTCTTGGGATCGATTGCGTTCACCGCACCGAACATCTCGGTCGCAAACAGCACATTATCCGCGCCGACGCGCTTGATCAAAAGCTCCATCGATTCCTTATCGTAAATCGCCATGTCCCAGTACACCCGGCGCGCCGCTTCTTCAAAAGGCTCGAGACCTTCTTTCACATGCATGCCGCGCTGGCGGTTCCATTGATACGGAATGGCGCCGCCGCCGTGCGGAATGATGATTTTCAATTTGGGAAAATCCCTGAACACGCGCGACCGCAGAATCTCCACTGCGGCAGAATTGTGATGCGCGATGTAGTAGGCGTTCGTGAGGTGCATCGCCGGATTGAGCGAAGCGCTGGCATGGACGGTGCACGGCACATCGAGCTGCACCAGTTTTTCCCATAGCGGATACCACCATTCGCTCGCCATCGACGGCGTCAAGGGCTCGCGGCCTCCCGCGACATCCGGGTTGACATTGCAGCCGACGAAACCCAGATCGTTGACGCAGCGATCGAGCTCGTCGGCCCATTCGCTCGGCGGCACGCCCGGTGACTGCGGCAGCTGACAGACCGGGGAAATTTTTTCCGGAAACATCCTGGCGACACGCGCGATCAGGTCATTGCACGCCTCCGTCCAGTAACGACTCACCAGTGGCGAGCCGAAGTGATGTCCCATGGCACCAGCCTGCGGAGAGAACAACAGCCGATCGATGCCGCACTCCTTCATGCGATTGAGCTGACCCTGCATTGAGC
This sequence comes from Binatia bacterium, assembly GCA_044869705.1. Lineage (GTDB taxonomy): Bacteria > Desulfobacterota > Binatia > UBA9968 > UBA9968 > DP-20. The sequence continues at coordinate 5,796 of JBIOXP010000496.1, forward strand.
GCGCCAACTCTTCGTCGCTGATCTGCAGCTTGGCTTTGATCGGTTTAGCCAGATTCGTGATCTGTTGACCGCGATAGGCCTGTAGCTGGGGCGGAGCCGTGGTGAAATGGGTATGGGCGTCGATGATCATAACCGACCTCCTAATCTTCAGGGCTGTTCATCTTCAAGGCTTGTTCAAATCGTTCAAGCCGTTCAATCGCGGCGCGCAGTTCAAAACGTCTCGAGAACAAAATCCAAAATTGCAATGATTGTCAGTCCCAGGTCGCTTTGCTATAGCAGTCTTCTACCAAGCGTTCAAAGCGCTGCGCACTCTTGATTAACGGTTTCAACTTTTCGAACGACTTGAACGTTCGGACCTACACGGGAGTTCAACCATGCCAGACATACCGCGCCTTAACGGCGTGATCAAAGCCTTGGAGCAAGGCCAAACGGCGTTCGTTGCCTTTGCGCCTGTCGATCTCGAGACTGCGGTTGCGATGGCGGGCTCGAAGCTCGACGGAGTGGCCTTTGAAATGGAACATGCGCCTCTCGATTTTCCCGGTTTACGAGCAGCGCTGCAGTTCATGCTCGACCGACGCGAAATCGTCGAGCGCGCCACCTTGACACCCGCGGTGACCCCGATGGTGCGGATTCCGCCGAATGGCATTGAAATGAATAGCTGGATCGCGAAGCAGGTGCTCGATATCGGCGTCTTCGGAATTATTTTTCCACACGTGAGCTCGGTGGAAGAGGCTTGGAACGCCGTCGGCGCGTGCCGCTATCCTCGTCTATCGAGCGCGCCGCTTTACAATCCGCCCGGGATCCGCGGCGATGCGCCTACCCGAGCGGCGCGCTATTGGGGCCTCACCCAGCAGGAATATTACAAGCGCGCCGATGTGTGGCCGCTTGCGCCGGATGGCGAAATCCTCGTCATTATTCAATGCGAGGAGATGCGCGCGATCGATAATCTGCCGCGCATCTTGAAAGAAGTGCCCGGCATCGGCGTCGTCTTGATCGGCGAGGGTGATTTGAGCCAGGAGCTCGGGCACCCGCGTGACTACGAGCATCCGGTGGTGGCCAAAGAAATCGATCGAATTCTCGCCATCTGCAAGGAGCACAACGTGCCCTGCGGCCATCCCCATCCTGACGCAAAAAATATCGAACGCCTAACCGCCTGCGGCTATCGTTTCTTGATGCCCTCTGCCCCACGCTCTTTCGGGTTCGTGGAGCAAGCTCGCAAGCTTGCCGGCAGGAGTTAGACAAATCTTCTCCGTGTCCTCTGCGCCTCCGTGGTGGTATTTCCCGAGATTTAAACCACAGAGACGCAGAGAGGTTTTAGCAAAATTGCAGCACAGCCCCGAAGCTGATAATTCAACCCCATGTCCAAGTTCACGACGTTTTGCGACGCTTACTTCAAAAAATATTTCGCGCTTCATCCGACCGACGCGATCTATTACGGCATCGACGGCTACGATCATTTGCTCAACGACTACTCCGATGACGCCTACGCTGCCGAGAAGAGCTTGAACGAGCAATCGCTGACCGCGCTCGAGGCGATCTCTCCCCAAGACCTCTCGCCTGATGAAGCGATCGATTACGCGTTGCTAAAAGGCAAGCTGACGATCCAAAGCTATGAGAACAGAAAGGAAGATTATCGCCTCAAGTGGCCGGAAACCTATTCGCCGATCGAGGCGATCTATATCCTGACGGTGCGCGACACCAATGATTTCGCCGGCAATCTTTTGAGCCGATTGAATCGCAGCCCGAGCCTGCTTCAGCAAGGCATTGCTAACCTGAGCCGGCGCGGCGCCAACCCGCCCAAACTCTGGACGGAAATGGCCCTGGAAGGCGCCAAAGGCGCGCTCACTTTCCTGGAAAGCCTATCCGCCCACCCCAAGGTACGTCGCGCTGCGATCGACGCGACTGCCCTAAACTCCGCGATTGCAAAAGCCGCAGACGCGCTCGCCGACTTCGCCGAGTTTCTCGAGCGCGATCTGCTGCCGCGCAGCAGCGGCCTTTACGCTGTCGGCCTCGAGCACTATGAACTGCTGCTTCGTTACAAACACTTCCTGGACTTTGATGCGCGGACTCTGCTTCAGCTCGGTGAAGAGCTATTCGCCCGAACCAAACGGGAGCTGACCGAGCTCACGGCGCAAATTGCCCCGGGAAAAAGCATTGAAGAAGCTGCTCTGGCAATTCAGGCAAATCATCCCTCCACCGCCGAAGTGCTTTCCGCATATCAAAAAGCCATGGAGGCGGCGCGCGGCTTCGTCAAGGAGAAGAGCCTTGTCTCGTTCCCGCCGAAGGAAGAACTGCATGTCGTACCAACGCCGGAATTTCGTCGGCACGAAATCCCTTTTGCAGCCTATCTATCACCGTCTCCGAAAGATCCAGCCCAGGTCGGCTACTACTATGTGACGCCGGTGAGTGATGACGATCTGCTTCGCGAGCACAACTGGGTCGGTTTGGAGAACACTTCGGTGCACGAGAGTTACCCCGGGCATCACCTGCAGTTTTCCGTTGCGAATTCTATTCCCGCGGCTTCGACTCTGCCCCGTTTGATGAACGAATCCTCGGTTTTTTACGAAGGCTGGGCGCTTTACTGCGAACAGTTGATGCACGAACAGGGTTTTTTA
>JBIOXP010000497.1:0-4730 GCA_044869705.1 Binatia bacterium
ATAGCGTTGAATATGGTGAATATAAATAAAGTCCGCGAGCCATTTTCCGTCCGTCAATCGACTCACCAGGTAAAACCATGGGACTGCCACTAGGAAAAACATCGCCAAACCCCAATGTAACTTTAGTCGCGCGATGAGCGACCATTCTCGGCGCACCAATATAAAACCACCGAGTATTAATCCCGGCAAAACGACTCCGATCAGTCCCTTGGTCAAGGTCGCTAGAGCAACGCATACGTATATCAACAACGCCTCGCCTGAGCGTGCGCCGTGTAAAAATGTCCGCGCGCCGAAGTAGACGGCAAACGCGAAGAACGCACAAAAGAGCGTATCCACGTGTGCCCAACGAGCTTCCCACAGCGCGCGCATGCTGGTGGCAAGCACTACTGCGCCGATCAAAGCGGAGCGGGGATTAAGCAGATCGCGGCCGGCTAAGTAGGTTGCTAGGACAAATCCGACCGCGCCGAGAGCAGCTGGCAGCCGTACAGTCCATTCATTGACGCCGCCGAAACTTTTTGCCCCGATCAGTACCAGCCAGAAGTAGAAAATCGGTTTATCTGTGTACAGGTTGCCGTTGATCGTGGGAACGAGCCATTCTCCTTTGAGAAACATCACCCGTGCAATTTCGGCGTAACGCGGTTCAACGGGGGCCCAGAAATCTCGTGAGCCTAGTCCAAAAAAATAGAGCAAGGCGCAGAAGAGGCAAAGAAAAAGCAGATGTTTTGAACTTTTATCAGAATGAAAATAGAGCTCGGACAGCATCGAGCGCGAAATTTACGGAACTGTTTACAGTCGAACCCACATTAGCAATTCAGGCAAGCGGGAAACAGCGATCACGTTTGTATCATCAACGAGGCAGATGAGAAAACCTCAAGAGAGTTTCTCGCTGCTGAAAGTTCCTAACTCCTCAGGATGGTTAGCTGGCGAAAAAACAAGGCGAGCGGAAGTTTTCCGTTCCCCGTTTAATGTTCGAGATGCGATCGCGGGTTAAAAAGTATAAATGACTTGCATCGCCAACGTAGTCTGATTGCTATCGGCGCTGCTCGAGCCGCGCCTGAACATACTCCGATCGGACCAGTCCTGACGGACCTCGGCTCGGCCCAGCAACATTTTAGTAAACTTGTAAGAACTCGTCAGAGTTAACTCACCGAGCGTTGCATTCTTATGGCTCCCGAACGGCTCGCCGCCAAGCCTAGCACCATCGCGATCGTTGAAAGCTTCAGCTCTCAGCGCTGTCGTGAAACGATCCGTCCAACTGTATGAGGCGATCCCAGCGATGCCCTGCCAAATACCATCGCGTCCGCTCGGCGTAACACTCCCTTCGTGTCCGTATGTATATTCAATATACAGGGCGAGTGGTTCGAGCGGTTTGATTGTAAGAACGTTCGAAATCGTAAAACGCTTCGGCGCTCCATTGCGTTGTTCTGCGCCGTAGACGAGATTGCTCGCAAAACTCACTGCCTCACTCGGTGCCAATGTTACCCCGCCCATGAAGGATGGCTGATGATTGTTGTCGTGAGGATCATCCCAGCCCGTGACCACACCAAAGTTAGCATTGACGAGCTTACTGAATGGATAATTGAAGAGCATACCTAGATGGCGCAGCGGGATTCCCCAGTTGAATAAAAACGATCTCGAAATGTTGTCATTATAGGCACCGGGGTTGGGTAGTATTTCGGTCCCGAGAGTAGTCACGAAGAGTCCGCCTTTGACGCCAATGCCTTCTCCTACTGGAATGGTCGTAGTCAAATAGGCCTCGCGCAATTCGGCGGACGGCTCCCTGTGGAAAGTTTTGCCCCACAGTGTCGCTTCCCGGAGCAGCTCCCCAGCACGGCCGAAGTCGCCCGAGATATGAAATCCAACGCCCCAATCCTTTTCGGGTTTGTCTAGAACCAAGTGAAAATCGTTGAAAACGATCTTGTTGTAGTCTTTGTCAAAATAGCGCCCGTTTATATTGGCAGGGCTATGCGGATGGTTGGAACTCCACGTATAGCTGGTGTCGAGGAACCCAGCAATGCTGATCCCGATCGCCTTTTCCAGCGCGGCCTTTCCATTTGCGATTTCGTTATCGAACGGAGCGACGCAGCAGTCGAGGCTGAGCCACCCCGGCCCAAGGGGTTTTTCCGCTGATTCGGCAGCCCATGAATGCGGCGCTGAAAATGCGCAAATCGCGAGCACCAAAACCCAACCCGGCAATCGTCGCTTCATCTTAACTCCTCCTCAAAATGGCACACGGCTTTATCTCTTTCGTTCTCCACAACGCGCAGGAGAGACACGTTAAAGCTCCTTGAGTTTAACCTGCTGACGAGGGCGTCTTTCCGTCATTTGCGTCCTTGAGAGTAATATCTTTCGGAAGTTAAAGAAGGGCCGGAGCAAGTCTGTAGCTGCTCCGGCCCTGAGTTCGATCGAGCTAAGCAATTTTTTCTACCGGCATGGTCGCGGCGCCATAACCGAGATTCTTCTCAGCCGCGGGCAACTCAGTGTAGCCAGGAATACCAACTTCCGGCATGTCGAGTCCTTCGATCTCGACATCTTTGCTAACGCGGATCGGCGTGATCAGGTCGCTGACTTTGAACCAGACGTACGCCATGGCAAATCCGAACATGACGACAACGCCGGCATTAAGCGCCTGCATGGCGAACTGCGAAAAGTCGCCGTAAAGCAGGCCGCGTACACCGTCGGATCCGTAGAGTTTAACCATCTCGTCGCGTACTACGCCGTTCCATCCGGCGCCGTACTGACCCGTGGCGAATATTCCAACGGACAAAACACCCCAAAGTCCGTTGACGCCGTGTACGGAAATCGCGCCGACCGGGTCATCCACCCCAATCTTTTCCCAGAAGAACACGCTATAGACCACCAAGACGCCGGCGATCGTGCCGATGGCGGCTGCGGCCCATGGATCGACAAAAGCGCAGGGTGCTGTGATTGCAACCAGGCCTGCTAGCATTCCGTTACACAGCATCGTCGGATCGGGCTTCAGTCCCTTTATCGCAAGCGCCACATAGGCGCCGAGCGCTCCCATAATACCGGCAAGCATTGTGTTCACGACCACATAGCTGATCCGGAGATCGGTGCCTGACAGGGTTGAGCCTGGATTGAAACCGAACCAACCGAAAGCCAATATGAAAGTCCCGAGCACCACCATCGGCACGTTGTGACAAGGAATCGCCCGCGGCCGGCCCTGCGAGTCGTACTTGCCGATGCGAGGACCGAGGACCAGCGCTCCCGCGAGTGCAATGACTCCGCCCATCGCGTGAACCACCCCCGAACCGGCAAAATCCACCGCGCCATGCCCAAGGCCCCAATTGACACCTCCTTGTGCCAAGAATCCACCGCCCCACACCCAATTTGCGTAGAGACAATAGGGAAGCGCTACCCATAACCCAAAGAGCATAAAGTTCTTCCATGCCCAACGTTCCGCCATCGCGCCTGTAGGAATCGTCGCCGTGGTATCCATGAAAACCATCATAAAGAAAAACAACGCCATCACTCCGACATCACCTACCGCACTGCCAAGGAAAAATCCTTTGGTGCCGATTAAGCCATAGGCAAATGCGCCCGTCGCTTTTCCCGCCGCATCAACTGCCGCACCGATTCCAAGACCTTCGTTAAGCGTCGCAAGCCCCGGCCCCAGTGATGCGTACCAGCCCGGTGCGACTGGGCCGTTAAACCAGTTGCCCCAACCGATGGCGAAACCATAGACCCAGAACGCCAGACAACCGAGCGGATAGACCAAGAAATTCATCGCCGAAGTATGTGCGGCATTCTTGGCACGGCACAATCCCGTTTCTACGAGCATAAATCCGGCTTGCATGAACATGACGAGAAATCCCGCGATCAGTACCCAAACGTAATTGATCGAGTAGAGATTGTGCGCAATGCGATCGTACAGATCACTCGTCTTTAGTTGATCCGGTAGATCGCCTTTGCCGTCAGCGGCTGGCGTCGCCCACACACCCGTCGCAGCGCCGGTTGGATCCGGCCATGCGGGCTTTTTTGGATCTTCATTAGTTGCCGTAAAGTATGCAGGTAACTTCGGCGCGCGCGCCTGTCCTGCGGGAATCGCGGCGGCTGTCGGCTGTTCAGCCTTCGCCGGATCATCGGCGGCTTTCCCGTACCGTGCAAAAAAGGTCGTACCGAGCAAAGCGCCAAACAGCACTACTAAACCAACGCAATACTTTCGTCGCGTCATTTTCATCTCTCCTCCATATTCTGGACTAACTAAATAGCGTCTTCGCCCTTTTCCCCTGTTCGAATACGAATGACTTCCTCGATCGGCGTCACAAAAATTTTGCCGTCGCCGATCTTGCCGGTTTTAGCGCTATCCGAGATCACCTGAACCACGCTTGCCGCTTTTTCATCGGGTACGAGAATTTCGATTCTCACCTTCGGCAAAAAATCCACAGAGTATTCGGCACCACGATATAGCTCGGTATGGCCTCTCTGACGTCCGAATCCCTTGACCTCTTCGACAGTCATTCCTTGCACGCCGGCTTTCGTTAGCGCTTCTTTGACTTCGTCCAGCTTAAACGGCTTCACGATCGCTTCGACCATCTTCATAAGAGCCTTTCTCTTCTGTCGATAAGTTTTTAGCGCTCACAAAATTCGATACCGCCTAAGCAACGCACATGCCTCGCACATAGAGGCACTCAAGTTATTTTTTATTGATCCTCTAACAGCATGGTTTCATAACTTTTACGGGCACGTTTTGGACAAACGGGGATTGC
>JBIOXP010000498.1:0-3842 GCA_044869705.1 Binatia bacterium
GAAATTTGATTCCGACCAAGCGACTGTTCGAGGGTAAGCCGCGCAGTATTCTTTTCGATGCGACCAAGTGCATTGGCTGCCGCCATTGCGTCCAGGCGTGCAAAGATTGGAACGAGCACGATCGCACCAGCCTTTATGAGCTGTCGTCGACCAATTGGATCACCATGGAACCGCCGGTACTCGAAGGACTCTCGCCGATTTGGGCGCGCAATAGCTGCATGCATTGCAACTTCGCCGCCTGCGCGGCCGTATGTCCGGTCGAAGCGATCACCAAATATGAAGAAGGACCGGTTGCGATCAATCCAGCCGCGTGCATCGGATGCGAATACTGCATCCACGCCTGTCCTTGGGAGGTCATCACTAAGAATGACATCACTGGGAAAGCTAGCAAGTGCACAATGTGCAGCGATCGTCTCCGCGAGGACAAGCAACCCTTCTGCGTCCAGGCCTGCCCCGCGGGCGCTCTCGACTTCGGCTTTTCCGAAGAAATCGCCAGCAAAGCAGCGCAGCAGGCGTCAGCGGTCGGCGGTTACACCTACGGTGATAAAGAAGCCGGCGGCGGCAGCGTCATTTATGTGCTGAAAGAAAGCAAAGAAAAACACGGCGTGCGCGACATTCGTGAGGAGAAATTTCCCAAACATGAAATTCCCCTAGGCTTGATGCTGAAAGACTTGTTCACGCCACGCTGCGGCATATCCGGCAAGCTCCGTGCGCTGTGGCTGGCAGTTATTCACCCGCGGCGGCTGATATATCGGTATTTCTCGTGACGTGCGAGCTACAGCAAATTCCTCTACGCGACATTTTCCGAAGAAAACTTCTTTCCTTGTCATCTCGAGCAAAGCGAGAGATCTTGCATTCTCAGACACAGACGAAGAAAGATTACTCACCCTCGGCTCGAAATGACCAATTGCGACACAGCCCCCGACCGAGAAACTTTAGGATAGCCGGCCAGTTTGATAAAGCCAGAATACGAAGGACCATCCATTCGATAGTTTTTGTACTTGCTATCTGGGGCGCGAACTTATCCGGCGCGCGCGCCGAGAAAATCCGCACGGCGATCCCGCAAGCGAACCTAAATTACCTCTCGATTTACGTCGCCGATGCCCGGGGATTCTTCAAAGAAGAAGACCTCGATAACGAAACCGTCGTCATCTCCGGTCCGCTATCGATCGCCGCCTTATTGAGCGGCGATGTCGATTACAGCGGCGCGGGTGGTAGCGGCATGCGCGCGGCCCTGAAAGGGGCGCCGATAAAAGGGATTATGTTTCAGGCCGACAGGGTCACCTTCTATCTGGTCGTCGACTCAAGCATCAAAAGCGCCAATGATTTGAAAGGTAAAAAAATTGCGATCGGGAGTCCAGGCGATACCCAGGACCGTATTATGACCATGTTTGCCGAGCGCGCCGGCGTGGCGGCGCGAGACATGATCCGGATATCCATGGGCGCCGATACCAATACGCGCGTCATGGCTCTGAAAACCGGCGCGGCAAACGCCACGACAGTCGATCCGGGCGGCCTGATCTTCGCGCAAAAAGAAGGTTTGAGTTCCCTCGGCTTCCTGGGCGATCTTTTTCCTATGCCATTCCAAGGCTTCGTTACCACGGAAAGAAAACTCCGTGACCATCCCGGTCAAATCAAACGTTGGCTCAAGGGCGTTCTTCGCGGGTTGATGTTCGTGCGCGATCGACCGGAGGACGCGGTCGACATCGGCGGCAAAAAGCTCCAGCTCGGAAACGCCACGCGATCGATGATGCTTGAAGGCGTGAAAAATTACCTACGTGCATTGTCTTCCGGCGTGCCTGGATTGCCGACGCAGGAAGGCATCAGAAATTTTCTCGAATACGACATCAGAATCCCGCTGCAGCTCAAAGAGAACGTTCCGCCCGAGCGGTTACTCTCGCTACAGCTGGTTGGGGAAGTCGTAAAGGAATTGGAAGCAACACAAAGGAGAATGGCAAAATGAGCTCGGAAACGGATCTGCGTGAGCAGCTTGCCCTGTGTACTCGTATCTTCGCAATGCAAGGCATGATCGGCGTCTTTGGCCATGTCAGCGTCTACCAGCCCGAAACAAAAACTGTGATCATTACGCCCGGTATGGGCTCGGACAAGGGCAATCTCCGACCGGAGCAAATGGTCGCGACAGACCTGCAGGGAAAGCCGATTTCGGGGACCGAAGGACCGCCGGTGGAATGGCCGATCCATACCGCTCTGCACGGAGCGCGCGCTGACGCATTGGCAGTCGCGCATCTGCACACGCCGCATGCGACGCTGTTCGCGATCGCTAAACGCGAGTTTCGGCCGGTCACATTACAGGGCGCGATTTTCAGTGAAGGCGTCCCGCTCTATCCTGAGGCGCAGTTGATCACCAATCCCCAACGCGGTAGCGCTCTTCTCCAGGTAATCGGCCAACATCGCGCTGCCTTGTTGCGCGGCCATGGCATCGTCGTCGTGGGGCAAAATCTCCAGGAAGTTCTTTATACAGCGTTGGTCTTGGAAGATGATACGAAAAAAACTTTACAGGCTGCCACGCTCGGGGAAGTTGGCACGCTCAGTGATCAGGAGTGCCACGCTTTTGGCGCCGAGATCGCGCTCGAACGCCGCGCGCAAAGGGCATGGAACTATTTCGCCAGCATCGAGGCGCGTTGGGATCGTCAACCCGGCACGGGCCGCAGCGAGTTGTTCCCCTAATCAGATGAAAACGTTCGAGCCGTTTAAGCAGTGCGCTCGGTTCATTCCCCCACCTGTTTACTCCTTCCGCGGCCCCGAGGGAGGATTGAAGGGGTGAACGATTTGAACCGCTTCAACGATTGGAACGAATTGAACAGAGGACATTAGGATGAGCGAAGGAGTGAGACTTTACGCCGGCACACAACATGGACTGATCATTTGGCGCTCCGTAAACGCCGGTTGGCAGGAAGTTGCGCGCCATTTCGAGAACGGCATTATTGACTCGATCCACGGCTGCAAGCATTCGCCGGAAAAAGTCTTTGTCGGCGTCACTCACGACGGCCTCTATCGGACGTCCGATGGCGGCAAGAGCTGGGGAAAGGTGCTCGATGGCGATATTCGATCGGTCAGCGTGGACCCAACAGACGACGACGTGATTTACGCAGGCATCGAACCGGTCGGTCTGTTTCGCAGTGAAAACGGCGGCGACCGTTGGCAGGAAATCACATCATTAAAAAGCATGCCGCAGTCGGTTCGCAAGAACTGGTGGTATCCGCAAGCGCCGCATCATGGCCATGTTCGCAATATTCACATTCATCCGGATGATTCGCGGACTCTGTATCTCTGTCTCGAGCACGGCGGCATCGTGCGCAGCTTCGATCGCGGCGAGAGTTGGCAGGACGTCAGCAAAGGCATCGATTATCTCGATATTCATGTGATTGCGAATTTCCCGACACACAGGCATCGCTATTTCGTCGCCAGTGCACGGGGCTTTTTCACCAGCGACAAACCGGAAAATGGGTGGGTACGAGTTGAGAATGGCCTGACGCGGGACTATTTTCACGATTTTGTTTTTCTCGAGCCGAAATCGGCGAGTGAACCGCCGGCGATGTTGATTGCGACGGCCGACGGTTCACCTGGATTCTGGCGCAGGGAAAATCGCGGTGCGCGCGCCGCCATCTTCAAAAGCGCTGACGGAGCGGCATCGTGGACGCGAATCACTGAAGGACTCGCGGATGACCTCGATTCGATGATCTGGGCCTTGGTACATCATCCCGCGGATACTGGCGCGGTTTTTGCCGGTTTCGGCAACGTCGCCCGTGGCCATGCTTCCGGCGCTGGCGGCGCCGGGGATCTAATGATCAGCCGCGACTCGGGCAACAGTTGGGAACGGC
>JBIOXP010000499.1:0-7130 GCA_044869705.1 Binatia bacterium
CCGTCGATCAAGCTGGCTTCGAAAAGCTCATGGATGAACAGAGAAATCGCGGCCGCGAAAGTAAGCTGTTTAATGTTGCTTTGCCTGCGGCTTTACATGCAAGTGCAGCCGTGACCCAAGCCGTTACGCATCCGTCCGACATCACCCAAATCTCTCGCTTCATCGGTTATGATACGCTTCAGGCCGAATCCTCGGTCTTGGCGATTTACGGCGGCAACGGCGGTCAACACGAAGCGGTCGAAGGAGAAGAAATCGATCTGCTGACGGCGGAAACTCCCTTCTACGGCGAGTCCGGCGGTCAAGTCGGCGACCGCGGTATAATCACTACCGCGAGAGGTGATGTGATCGAAGTCTTTGATACGCAGCACCCGACGCCACAGCTGATTGCGCATCGGAGCAGGGTGAAAAAAGGCCGCGTTCAGGTCGGCGACAAGGTGTTTCTGCAGGTCGATCCAAAGTATCGGCAGAAAACCAGGCTCAATCACTCGGCAACCCATATTCTGCATTCCGTTTTACGTCGGGAGCTTGGGCCGCATGTGCGCCAGGCGGGTTCTCTGGTTGCGCCCGATCGGCTGCGCTTCGATTTCAATCATACGGGAGCCATTCCAGAGGAAAAACTCGAAGCGATCGAGACCGCAGTCAACCAACACGTTCAAGAAAATGCGGAAGTGTCGATCCGCGAGCTGAAATACGATCAGGCCATCCGCGAAGGTGCGCTCGCTTTCTTCGGTGATAAATATGGCGATCGCGTGCGGGTCGTAAAAATTGGCGATTTTTCCACTGAACTTTGCGGCGGCACACATGTTCATGCGTCAGGCGAGATCGGCGTCTTCAAGCTTCATTTCGAGGGCGGTGTCGCCGCCGGAGTTCGACGGGTCGAGGCGTTTACCGGCGAGGGCGCTCTGGAGCTGATTCACAGTTATGAAGAACGCCTAAGGGAAATCGGGTCTCTGGTCCGTGGTACGCCTGAAGATGCTGCGGACAAGGTTAGAAGGCTTTTAGAACATCAGAAAGAGCTGGAAAAAGAGATCGAGAAACTCCGCGGCCAATTCGAACAAGACCAGGTTCGTGAATTGCTTGCGCAGCAGCGCGCGGTCAACGGCGCCAAAATTTTGATCAGCCGGGTCGATAATCTCGATGCCAAGCAACTGCGCGATATCGCCGACCGGCTCAAAGAAAAGCTCGGTTCGGGAGTTATTGTCTTGGCCAGCGCTGGCGCAGCAAATGTAAATCTAGTCGCAACCGTAAGTAAGGATCTCATCAAACGCTATCACGCCGGCAACATCATCAAAGAGCTTGCCGCGATGCTTGGCGGTGGCGGCGGCGGACGGCCAGATTTCGCCCAAGCGGGGGGTAAAGATCCTGGTAAAATAACTGACGCTTTGCGCCGTGCTGAGGAACTTGTGCACCTAACAAACTAAGCTGCCTCCAATGAGCGGATTTGGATACCGAACGGCAAAGCGGTAGACTATTTGTTGTAGCGTGGCCAGCTTTCAGACGAAGAGATTTTCGGAACCAACGCGAACGGCCGGTAACGGCATAGCAACGATATTACGCTCATACTTCGGAAAACGATTAGAAGACCGCTTGTTCACCACGGCTTTATTACGCCGTTTGTTTCAGCTCCCCGCGCTCTCACCACCACTGAAACACGAATCGGGATTGATTCACCTCCGGGCCATGTCCTTTGGTCCGTTCATAGCGATACCCGCCGAAAATACCAAAGTCTTGCTGCGAGACTGGCGGCAAACGATTTGGCGCGATCAAATTCAGCTTCGACGCACCCGTAAACTCATCTGCAACTCATAGGAGAATCCGAGTGAAAGATGAAAAAAAACAGATGGCCGAGATAGTGGCCGAGGTTGGAGTCAACTTTCTGGAGTTCCATGACCCGCGGCTTTTTCGCGATCTTTTGGGACAGCATGATCAGCACATAAAAATTTTGCAGCACACGCTGCATGTCAAGATCCGCGTGCGCGGTGCGGGCGTGGAGATCGAAGGCGACCCGATTCAGGTCGAGCTCGGTAGTCAAATTCTTCGCCAGCTCTATGGTCTGCTGGAAAAAGGTTATCCGGTGTATGCCAGCGACGTCGATTATGCCATCCGGATTTTGAGTGGCGATTCTCGCGCTCGTTTGCAGGACATTTTTCTCGACACCATTTACATTTCCGCCCACAAGCGAACGATCACACCCAAAAGCATCGCCCAGAAGGCGTATATCGACGCGATTCGCCGTTACGACATCGTCTTCGGAATTGGCCCCGCCGGTACCGGCAAAACCTACCTGGCTATGGCTATGGCGGTCGCCGAGCTCATGAAAAACAACTACGTGCGGATTATTCTCACCCGCCCAGCCGTGGAAGCGGGCGAGAAACTGGGGTTTTTGCCGGGCGATCTCGCCGAAAAGGTAAATCCTTATCTCCGGCCGCTCTACGACGCTTTACACGATATGGTGGACTTCGATCGCGCGCGCAAGCTGGTTGAACGCGGCACGATCGAGGTCGCACCGCTCGCCTTCATGCGCGGAAGAACGCTCAACGATTCGTTCGTGATTCTGGATGAGGCACAAAACACGACCCCCGAGCAGATGAAGATGTTTCTCACGCGCTTGGGCTATGGCTCGAAAGCAGTGATCACCGGCGATGCGACGCAGATTGATTTGCCGGCGGGAAAACCCTCGGGCCTGAAGGAAGCCTCACGCATTTTGAAAGGCGTGCACGGCATTCGCTTCATTAATTTCACGGAAAAAGATGTCGCGCGACATCATCTGGTGCAGCAGATTATTACCGCCTACGAGCGCGACGAGAACCAGTCAGGCAGACCTGAGCCTCAGGAGGCAAGTTAGAGGGGTGGTTTGGATTTAACGCACCTCTTCAAGCGTCACGCGCGCCTGAACCGGCTTACCATTTCGCAGCATCGTCACAGACACCACATCGCCGACCTTGTATTTTTCCAGAAGCAAATAAAGATCGTTTGAGGATTCGGTTTTTTTGCCGTCGATAGCAGTAATGATATCGCCCAACCGCAGCCGACCCTCGCTATCCCGGCGCGTCGGCTGTATGCCGGCTTTCGCTGCGGCCCCGCCCCGCGTGACATCCACGACCAGGAGACCGGTCACGCCAAGTCGTTCAGCGATTTGCTCATCCGCGATTTGAATCCCTAGTCCGGGCCGCGTCACCTTACCGCTCCGAATTAGTTCCGGCACGATCCGATTGACGATGTCCACCGGAATGGCAAACCCAATTCCGGCCGAGGTCCCCGAAGGACTGTAGATGGCGGTATTCACACCGATCAAACGGCCGGCGCTGTCGAGCAGTGGACCGCCCGAATTACCAGGATTGATCGCCGCATCGGATTGGATCACGCCTTGAATCGGACGACGCGTGACGGACTCGATCTCACGGTTGAGCGCCGAAATGACCCCGGTCGTCAAGGTTTGATCGAGCCCAAACGGATTGCCAATCGCAAAGACACTCTGACCGACTTGCAAGTCTTTCGAAATTCCGATCGGAATCGGACGGAGGCGGCTCGCCGGCGCATCAATCCGCAGCACCGCAAGATCTTTATCGGGCGCAACTCCCACGATGCGCGCTTTCCAATTCGATTGATCGGCGAGCGTCACCTGGGCCGCATCGGCTTGCTGAATAACATGAAAGTTGGTGATGATGTCGCCATTGGTATCCCATACGAAGCCTGACCCAGTCCCTTGAGGTATTTGATAGAGATTGAGCGTAAAAAGATCTCGCTCCACGCCGATGGCCGTGATGTTCACGACCGACGGCGATGCCTGGCGGAACAGGGTTATCGTCGATTTCTCATCGCCGAGCAGTTCGCCGCGCGGGCTAACCGCTCGCGGCGTCGCTCGCGGGTCGAAGAGCGAAGCACTACGAACCCACGAGTCTTTTAGAAAGACGAAGCACGTCGCAGTGAATGTAACGGTCAAGATCAGGTAGAACCAACGGGAGCGTTGCCTGCAGTTGCAGTACCTGGGTACCATGGAAATTTTTCTTCCGGCTCATCAACTGGTGTTTGAGTCGGTGCCCAGTCCTCATAGCACTTTGCAGCGGAAAATACCAAAAGCGAGATGCTCGATGAAAAGGGACTGCACTGCGCGCTGAATAGGTTTGCGCAGAGGGGCACTGGGCGGGCGATGGCATCGCACGAATCTTCTTAGACGCGCGATGCATCGCCAGGATTGAATTGGGGAAAAAATCCAATCGAGAGCTTACTCGACCCGAACCTCGATTTTTCGCGGTTTCGCTTCTTCTGCTTTGGGCAGTTGCAAAGTCAACACGCCGTGCTTGAGGTCCGCGGATATTTTGGATTGATCGACTTTCTCGTTCAGCTCGAACTGACGGAAAAAATTGACCAGCTCGTATTCACGATAAATCGCTTCGCCCAAGGTCGTATGGGTCGGTTTCGCGCGGATCGTGAGCAGATTGTTTTCAACCCGCAAGTCAAGGTTGTCTTTCTCCACCCCCGGCAAGTCAGCTTTAACCACGAGACCTGCGGCCGTCTCATAAATATCAACAGGCGGCGTGACATAGCGCTCCTGACTCCGCGTCCCTTCGCGATTGGGAAGACTCTGGTTTTTTTCATTTGTGGCTACGGTCTTTTCTGCCATGTCGTAATCCTCCTATTCTCAGATTCGTTCCTCACGCTACCTTCACGTTGATTTGCTTCGGCTTCGCTTTTTCTGCTTTCGGCAGAGTGACCAAAAGTATGCCATTTTTGTATTCGGCGCGAATCCCTTGCTCGTCTACTTCCACCGGCAATTCCACGGTGCGGACGAATTTGCCGCTCGCTCGTTCACTGCGATGAAAAGCTTCCGGCTTCACATCTGCAGTTATGCGGATCTTTTCTCCGGAAAGCGTCAAGCGATTATGGACGATGTCCACATTCAGAGACTCGGGATCAATGCCCGGTGTCAATGCTTCGAGATAGATCTTGTCTTGTTCCTCAAACAGGTTGACCAGCGGATATCGTCGCGGGCTACTCCCCGGTAGAAAAGCGCCTCGCCGCGCTGGTTCTTGCCTCGCGACAAAGCCTTCGAAGGCTTTATCGACCTCGCGCCGGAGCATTTCCATTTCGTCAAACGGATTCCATTGCGCCATGGGACTACCTCCTCGTGACATGATCGCGGTGAAGTTAGCCATGGATGACCGCTTGTCAAGCAGAAAAATCCTGGCGCAAAGCCCGGCGGCCGCTCGGATGCCGAGCGTAGACCTGCCTTGACAGTGTTGGGAGCGATGTTTACGTTCCCGACAAAAACCGTCTTAAGGGAGGAGTTTATGGACTTGGTCAGATGGGAACCATTCGAGGGATTGAGCAGAATTCAAACTCGCATCAATGATCTCTTTGATGATGCTTTCGGGCGTGCTCGCAGTTCGTCAGCGCCCGCCGCCGGGGTGTGGTTTCCGGCCGTCGATATTCTCGAGAGCAGAGACTCCTACTTGATCCGGGCCGAACTTCCAGGAATGAAACGCGAAGATTTCAATCTGGAGGTGCACGATGGCTCGCTGACGCTTAGTGGCGAGCGGAAAT
Source organism: Binatia bacterium (assembly GCA_044869705.1). Classification (GTDB taxonomy): domain Bacteria; phylum Desulfobacterota; class Binatia; order UBA9968; family UBA9968; genus DP-20. The sequence continues at coordinate 5,545 of JBIOXP010000499.1, forward strand.
TCGAGGAGGCTGCCAACGGCGTGGAATACCACCGCGTCGAACGGGCGTCGGGAAAGTTCTCTCGGTCCTTTTACCTACCGCAGACCGTCAAAACGGAGGCAATCAAAGCCACGTATCGTGACGGCATTCTAGAGATCCACGTGCCGAAAGCTGAAGAAGCTAAGCCGAAGCAGATCGCGATTAGCGTCAATTAATTGAGTTCGGTTGTCGTACGAAAAAGGGAGGCAAATTGCCTCCCTTTTTTTGCGAAAAATCTTAACTCGGATTAATCGACCGCTACGGGTGAAAAAAAAGGGCGCCCGTGGCGCCCCTTTTTCGGAATGCGCGGAGAAACTTAGTAGTCTTCGTGTTCGTGCGGCATCGCCGGTGCTTCTTTTTTCTTCTCCGGCTTGTCGGCAATCATCGCCTCGGTGGTGATTAGTAACCCCGCTACGGAAGCCGCGTTTTGCAGAGCGGTCCGTACCACTTTGGTCGGATCCACAATACCTGCCTTGACGAGATCCTCATATGCGTCGGTCGCGGCGTTGAAGCCGACTGCGCCTTTGCTGTTCTTGACTTTATCGAGCACCACAGAGCCGTCTGCGCCAGCGTTGCTCGCGATCCAGCGCACCGGTTCTTCGATGGCCTTTTGTATAATGCGCACACCAACTTTTTCGTCCTCAGACACCCGTAGGTTCGCAAGAGTGGCAGAGGCGCGTACGAGCGCAACCCCCCCGCCCGGCACAATGCCTTCCTCAACCGCAGCGCGCGTCGCATGCAGCGCATCTTCGACACGAGCCTTCTTTTCTTTCATTTCCACTTCCGTTGCCGCACCGACCTTAACGACCGCAACACCGCCGGCGAGCTTCGCCAGACGCTCCTGCAGCTTTTCGCGATCGTAGTCCGAAGTCGTCTCATCGATCTGCGCGCGGATCTGGTTGATGCGCCCCTCGATCGCCGACTTCTTCCCGGCGCCTTCGACCACGGTGGTGTTATCTTTGTCGATAATCACCCGCTTGGCGCGGCCGAGATCTTTGAGCGTTACATTTTCCAGCTTGATCCCAAGCTCCTCAGCGATCATCTTGCCATCGGTGAGGATTGCGATGTCCTCGAGCATCGCCTTGCGCCGGTCTCCAAAACCCGGAGCTTTGACGGACACGACCTTTAAAGTGCCGCGAATCTTATTCACCACCAGCGTTGCCAAAGCTTCGCCTTCGACTTCCTCGGCGATTATCAGCAAGGGTTTTCCGGTTTTGGCCGCAGCTTCGAGAACCGGCAGCAAATCCTTCATGCTGGAAATCTTTTTCTCGTGAATCAGTAGATAGCAATCCTCGTAGACGCATTCCATGCGCTCCGGATCGGTGACAAAGTACGGCGACAGGTAACCGCGATCGAATCGCATGCCTTCCACGAGGTCCAAGGTGGTTTCCAACCCTTTGGCTTCCTCGACCGTGATCACGCCCTCTTTGCCGACCTTGTCCATCGCTTCGGCGAGAATGTCGCCGATGGTTTTGTCGTTATTGGCAGAGATCGTGCCTACCTGAGCAATTTCATCCCGATCGCGGGTCGGCTTTGACAGCGACTTGAGCTCGTCCACCACTTTGGTA
>JBIOXP010000500.1:0-13128 GCA_044869705.1 Binatia bacterium
ACTGCATATCGATGAACTGTTCGGGTTTGACATCTTTTGCCGCCGGAACCGTTTTGGCCAAATCGGCGAGCGCATTTCTCATTCCATTCATGTTGATGTAGGGCGCCTTCTCCAAGACTTTTCCGACGTAAAGGTCATAAGCTTTTTGCAGCACGGCCGGGTCTTGGATTTTGGTGTAGTTCGCAATGGATTTGAGCGCGAACTCCTTGTCGGTTCGAGCGCGATGAATCCCGCTGACATACGCGCGCATGAAGCCATCGACCGATCCCGGCTTGGTTCTCAAAATCCCGCCCTGCACGACCAGTGATGGATTCGGAAAGGCGAGATCCATATCCGTCACGCTGACGAGCTCTTTGAAGCCCATTTTCTCCACCGCAAACAGAGTCGGCGGCGAAACCAGTCCGGCGTCGATGGAACCGCCCTGCAGCCCTCCCATGATCGAGCTCATGGCGCCCATTTGCAGAATGGTCACGTCCTTTTGGGGGTCGAGGTTGTGTTTTCGAAGCGCGAAGCGTGCGGCGATATCAGTGGCGGAACCAAAGCGTGTCACACCGATCTTTTTCCCTTTGAGATCCTCGATCGTCTTGATCTCCGGTTTCACATAAATGGAAAAAATCAACTTGTTGGTCGTGTTGCCGATGATTTTGATGTCCGCGCCCTGAAGCGCCGCCGCCATGGCGGAGCTGCCGTTCAAAGCGGCAATCTCGATTTCACCCGCCGTTACGACTTGTGCGAGTTGGCTGCCGCTCGGGATCAAGATGATCTGATCATCGAGCTTCTCTTTGGTGAAATAGCCGGCGTCGTGAGCGACCCAGATTCCCAGGTACGATCCGCTGATCGAGCTGTAACCGATACGCATCCGCTCAGCGCCCGCGCACCATCCTGCCGTAAACAGGATTAAGATGAGTGAAACGAAGGTAATCTTTTTCATAGATCTCTCCTTCCATTCGACTAAACGTTCCGCAGTTAGGGTCCGGGTTCAAATTTCCGCTGACGAGCGCTGGCGAAAATCGTCGCCAATTCTTCCGGCGCCACGACTTCGAGCTGATCGTATGTGCAGTCTTTGGGTTTTTTATCGATGCGCCATCGGCGAAACTGCGCCGTGTGACGGAACCGATCGCCTTGCATATGATCATACGCGACTTCGACAACCAGCTCCGGACGCAGTGGCTCCCAGGACAAATCTTTACCCGAGCTCCAGCGGCTCTGGCCGCCCGGCATACGGTAATCGACTTCCCCGTTCGACTGCTCGGCCCAATCTTTCCAGGGATGCCGGGCCAGGGCGTTCTTACGATAGGGCGCGAGAAATTCTATGAGCTCGCGGCGCTTTTTTTCCGTGAAGCTCGCGCAGACGCCGACATGGTTCAGCGCCCCAGAATCGTCGTAGAGCCCGAGAAGCAATGAGCCCACCATCGTGCGCTCGCCCTTTTTGTGCCACCGGAATCCAGCAACCACACAATCGCACTCGCGCTCGTGCTTGATTTTGAGCATCGCGCGCTTGTTCGGTTCATAGATTCCCCGAACTGGCTTGGCGATGACTCCATCCAAACCGGCGCCTTCGAATCGACGAAACCAATCCGCCGCGAGGGTGGTTTCGCGGGTGGCGGGCGTCAGGTGAATGGGCGCTTTGGCAGACGAAAGCAGATTTTCCAGGATGGATCGACGCTCTTCAAAAGCCGTCGCCCGCAAATCCCGGACTCCTTCACTCAGAATATCGAAAAAGACAATGGATGCCGGAGTTTCTTTTGCAAGGAGCTTGACGCGCGATTGGGCCGGATGAATGCGCAGCTGCAAGGCATCAAAATCTAGCGTGCCGTTCTGAGCGATGACAATTTCGCCGTCCAGCACACATTGCGACGGCAAATTCGAGCGCAGCGGGGCCAGCAGTTCGGGAAAATAGCGGTTCAGCGATTTTTCATCGCGGCTCTGAATCAGAATCTCGTCTCCGTCCCGAAACACCAGCGCGCGAAAGCCATCCCATTTAGGCTCGAAAATCCACGCTCCCGCGCGTGGTAACTCGCCTACTCGCTTGGCGAGCATGGGCAAAACCGGCGGCGTCACAGGAAGATGCATAGTCTATTTTGCACGCGCACTGTACCCGGAAGTCAATGGGGTGGGATTGCAATCGGGGTGAAGTCGCTGATTAAAGTACCCCATCGTTTAGTCCTTGGTTCGGTACTTTAATTCAGCCTTCTAAATGGGAGAATAGGGCGTGCCGCACAACGTCAGCTTGATCACCACCATCGCCGCTGCTCTCGGCCTCGCGTTGGCGATGGGCTTTGTCGCAATTCGCCTCAAACTGCCTCCATTGGTCGGTTATCTCATTGCCGGAATAGTCATCGGTCCGGCAACGCCCGGTTTCGTCGCCGATGTGGAGCTCTCGCAACAACTCGCCGAAATCGGCGTCATGTTACTGATGTTCGGCGTCGGTCTGCACTTTTCCCTCGATGACATCCTCGCCGTTCGACGCATTGCGCTTCCGGGCGCGATCGTCCAGATCGCGGTCGCCACGGCTCTCGGCGCTGCGATTGCTCATTACTGGCAATGGGATATCGCTGCAAGCATTTCGTTCGGTCTCGCGCTCTCGGTCGCCAGCACAGTCGTGCTGCTCCGCGCCCTCGAAGACCGGGAAATTTTGGAAACGCTCAACGGTCGCATCGCCGTCGGGTGGTTGGTCGTCGAGGACCTGGCGATGGTTCTGGTCCTGGTGCTCCTACCGTCGATTGGCGCTTGGACCGGTATACATCCAACCGGAGATTCTCCCGAGAATATCGACCGCAGCTTGTCGGCAGCCCTGGGGCTGGCGTTCGCAAGAGTGGCCGTTTTTGTGGGACTGATGCTTTTGCTGGGACGCCGTTTTTTTCCATGGCTACTCTGGCAAGTGGCGCGCGTCGGCTCGCGCGAACTTTTTACCCTTTGCATCATCGCCGCGGCCGTCGGCATCGCCTACGGATCGGCAGCCTTGTTCGGCGTATCCTTTGCACTCGGCGCATTTTTCGCCGGCATGGTGATGCGCGAATCGCCGTTGAGCTATCGCGCCGCCGAAGAATCTTTGCCTTTCAGGGATTCCTTTTCGGTCCTGTTTTTTGTTTCGGTGGGCATGCTCTTCGAGCCTCGAGTACTGATTCAAGAGCCTTTTCACGTCGTCGTCGTTATCGCGATTATCATCGTCGGTAAGTCCCTCGCCGCTTTTTTTTTGGTGCTGCTGTTTCGCTATCCGCTCAATACGGCACTCACGGTCTCTGCGAGTCTCGCCCAGATCGGCGAATTTTCATTTATTCTCGCCGGCCTGGCGGTTTCGCTGAAGCTTATGCCGGTGGAAGGTCAGAGCCTGATTCTCGCGGGAGCCATCATCTCGATCGCGTTGAATCCGCTCGTTTTTCGCGCCATCGAGCCTATGCAAAACTGGATTCGTTCCCGTTCCAAGCTGGCTCAGGCGCTGGAGCGTACGACGGATCCGCTCGCCGCATTGCCGACTTCTGTCGATCTCAAGCGGCTCACCGGACAAGTCGTTCTGGTCGGGTATGGCCGAGTCGGAAGTCGCATCGGCGCCGAACTAGCGGCACAAGGCATTCCGTTCGTCGTTGCCGAGGAGAATCGTGAAATCGTCGAAAAGCTCCGCGAAAAAGATATTCCCGCGGTTTCGGGCGATGCCTCCGAACCGGCCGTGCTCATTCAGGCGCATATCCATCGTGCCCGCATGCTGGTGACCGCGGTCCCGGACATCGTTCAAGTGCGGCGCATGATCGAGACGGCGCGAACGGTCAATCCGCGCGTGGAAATCGTTGTGCGTACGCACAGCGAAAAAGAGTCTGCTCTGCTGCAAAAGGAAAAAATCGACGGGATCTTCTTCGGTGAGCACGAGCTCGCCCGCAGCATGACACGTTACGTGCTCGATCGTTATGGCGCCAAAACCGACACGCGCTATTAGTGCGGAGCGCACTTACGCGTGGTGACAAAAGCGATGGAAGGTGTCGGCGGCGAGGGTTTCTATCGGAGTTTCGGCCTGGAGCGCCAGTTCCGCGACATTCAAGGTGCGCGTTATCATCCGCTTCCTGAACCTGAGCAGACGAAGTTTTCAGGCGAGTATCTATTGCGAGACTAATCTCCGAAGATGCAGCATTCCTACACCGACAGAAGAGATCGGTACTAGCCACGAGGCGCAGAGAGCGCGGAGAACTAAAAATTTTAACTTTCTCTGTGTCCTCCAAGTCTCTGTGGCGAGTCTTTGTGTTGTGAGCGCGCCGTCTAGGCACCGGATTGCAAACTGCCGTAGACGTGCTCGGGTGTAATCAGAATCAGGCTACGCTCTTCCGCGCGCATCTGCCGCGCAAAATCCTCGTCCGTTCCCTTCTGACGGCGGCCCATGGAAGCATAAAAATCTTTCAGTCGCTTGATGTGCGCCGGCGTGTCTTGCCAAGATTCGACGGACGCCGGTCCCTCCACCGTGACATAGCGCCGATTATCGAGTTTGATCACGGTAATCGCCGCGCGGCCTGTCCGCTGGATATTCCTGAGCTTCACCGTCCGTGGTCGCGAGGCGAAGCCCAGCTTGTCATCCAGCACGGCTGTCGACACGACTGTCGACTGAGCATGCCCTTTGGGTGTGATGCTGATCGCCACACCCGCATGATTATCTCGCAACAGCGGAAGCGCTTCCTGCCATTCCATTGAATTGATCCTCCGAGATTTCTGCATCAAACGAATCTCGGACCTATAACCTTCCGATCATCAGCCGTCAAGCCGCTTCGCTGGATCCTGGTCAGAGCGCGATGAGTAAACGTTCAGCTCGCGCGCCGTGAGCCTGCGAGCCAGATGAACACGACCGATGTCGCAGTCATGACCTGAGCGACATAGAACGCCCAGTAGTATCCGTCAGTCCAGTCGAAAATGAGCCCGCCGAGCCACGGCCCGATTCCGGCGCCGGCGCCGATGAACAGAGCGAGTGCGCCGATAATCGCACCGAAAGATTTGCCATGAAACAAATCCGCCGCGATCGTCGGATAGAGCGATTGGCGCGAAGAAAAGCCGACCGCGATGAATGGTGGAAAAGCATAGAACAGCCAAATGCCGCTCACCGCGTTGACGGTCATCAGAAAAAAAATCCCGACCATAAACGCCGCTGACCCGAGCGCGTAAGCCGTTTGCCGGCCGATGCGGTCGGCCAAGAAGCCCATTCCTATCATTGCCGGCGCGGTAAAAAGACCGATCAGTCCCAAGGCCCATGCGGCAGATTCCTTTGAGAACCCGGCATCGCTGATCGCTGCGACTTGATGAATCAAAACCATATGTAATGGAATCGCGCCGGTCAGTACCCCCAGCGCAAATGCCCAGAAATGCCAATCACGCAGCGCTTGACGCAAAGTCGGACCTGCGGCGCTTCCCTTGACCTCGTGGACGGAGGCTTCGCCTGCCTGGCCAAAATCCGGTTTGAGGTTCATTTCTTCCGGCCGCTGTCTTTGGAACAGAAGATTTGCCGGGGCGACAATCAGCGCCAGCACTCCGGCGAGAATAAATAAAGCCGAGCGCCAGCCGTAGGCAGCGATCAGCCATTGTGTCCAGGGCACGACGACAAGAATACCGAAACCGATACCTGAGGCAGCGACACCGATCGCCATGCCGCGCTTGCGAACAAACCAGTTGCTTAAAAAGGTTGCCTGCGACGTCATCGTCAGAGCGGCAAAACCAATGCCCATAAACGCACCCATGCCGATGTAGTACTCAAGAGCGCTCTGCGCGGTTCCGCTGATCACAAACCCGAGCGCCATAATCAACGCGCCGACGGGAAGAACAATGCGCGGGCCGAAGCGATCGAGCGCTGCGCCGATCATCGGCGCCGATATCGTCCATATCACCGATCCGAGCATGAGGGCGCCGGACGCCAGGGCTCGGCTCCAGTGGAACTCATCGATGACTGATACCATGAAAACCGCAAATGCATTGCGCGTCCCGAACGCCACCGCTACGGTCAAAAACGCGATCCCGATAACAACCCACGGATAATAGCGCTGGCGCGCTATGCTGGGCGCAATTTCGATTTCTTGTCTCGCCACCGTCGGTTGCTGCAGCTCCTCACGATCAATCATTAGAAGCTAAGTCTTTCCCCATTTCTCTCATGAATGCCATGTGCGAAACAGAGGTGATTTGAGCGACGCAGCGAGCGTTCCAAGAACAAACTCTGGCAGGAAAAATTTGACTGCGAATTATGTTAGGGTGCGTCGGTTGGGTCCCAGCAAGTTCGCAAATTTTCGTTGAAGCTGTCGAGAAGCTCCATATCGGCTGGGCTGATCGCAAAATCGAAGACCTCGGCATTTTCCACAATACGCTTAGGATTGGCCGACTTGGGAATGACGACCACTCCATGTTGTAGCGCCCACCGGATCAGAACCTGGGCCGTCGATTTACTATCGGAACGGCGCGAAAAAGATTCGACCAGCGGCATTCGCGCTTTGGCATTCGTCCGCTCCGGCCGCGTCGATGTGTATTTCTTGGCAATAGCAACGAGCTTGCGATCCTTCAAACGCTCTCCTTTGGTCAACGGGCTATAAGCCTCCAGGACAATGCCGCTGCCGCGGCAAAAGTCGAGCAACGCCCGCTGATACAGATACGGATGAAACTCGACCTGGTTAACGGCAGGAATTGTCGTCGCTTCGCCAAGCAACTCGGTCAAATGTTTGATCGTAAAATTGCTCACGCCAATGGAACGCGCTTTGCTTTGCCCACGGAGCATTTCCAACGCGTGCCAGCTCTGAATGCGTTGGCGCACGGGATAATGGATCAGATAAATATCCACGTAGTCCATTTTGAGCTTACGCAGGCTCGTCTCCAGCGCTCGCTGTGGATTTCCATGATCGGAATTCCAGAGTTTTGTCGTGACGAAAACTTGCTCGCGCGGAATTCCGCTCTTGCGTATCGCGGCGCCGACGCTCTCTTCATTGCCGTACATCGAAGCCGTATCGATGTGCCGGTACCCCGCTTCGAGTGCTGCGAGGACCGCCGCTTCACAAGTCGCTCCGGCGCGCGTCTGCCACACGCCCAATCCGAGCTGAGGGATGAGCCTGCCATCGTTCAGGGGGACTTTGCTTTCGATTGTCAGGGACGGCCTCATGGCTCGACAAACTATTGGTCATCTTGGAGCTGCGCCGATGCGCCGGCTCCACTCGACCAAATTGGCGAGAAGCTGACTGATCAATTTTTTGGTCGTTTCATCCTTGAGGTTCCCGTCACGGTCGAACCGTTCGGCCGCATTGCCGATCATCACTTCGGGCTGATTCACTGGAAACATATTGAGGAAAACGAATGTCTGCCGGAGATGATACTGCGCCCGCGCCGTGCCGATCCCGCCAATTGAAGCACCCATGATCGCCACCGGTTTTCCTGCCCATGCACTATCGCCGTACGGTCTCGACGCCCAGTCGATCGCGTTTTTGAGCACGCCAGGAATGGAATAGTTATATTCCGGAGTCACGATCAGGATCGCGTGAGCATCGCGAACCCGGCGTTTCAGCTCCACCACTTTGGCTGGCGGGTTTTTTTCCTCGTCCTGATTGAAGCCAGGTATGCCGTCGAGCTCGAAAGTATCGAGCGTTGTATCCTGAGGCACCAGCTGGGTTGCGGTTCTGAGAGCGGCGCGATTGTACGACTCACGTCGTAAGCTACCGGCGATTCCGAGAATACGGGTAATCTGGCTCATTTCTCCTCCGTAGACTGAAAATCATTCAGATCAATCGGCGATGCGAAATCCGGAAACTCTATCGCCAAACAAATAATCAATCGCCAACGGTATCTATTCAATCGAGCCTATACCTATGAGCATGCCAATCAAGTTGTGCTCTGGAAAAAACATCTCGTGGTCTGTTCATCCCAAATTGCGCCGACCCTGGAACACAATTCGCAGCGAAACGGGCGAACACACCGACCAAGTGTGCGGTAAATTGCTAGTGATTCCTCGCTCAGTGGCAGCAAAAATCAAACAGCAAAATGAGTTGCGCGTTCTCTCTTTGCGAGAAACCAGGCTCAAAAACTGCCAAGCTTCCGAAGTAATTTACCTTTCATCATAAGCCTCGGAGCTCAGCAAACTGGTACTGATTTTGCGCCGCTCATTATGCAAAACGTCCACTGCTCGGTTAGCTGTTACAAAGTAGATGAAGGAGGAGTTATGCAGACGCAAAAAAATACTTCTGGAGAAGTACAACAAGCGATCATGCAGGGAGCTATCACGCGAGAATATCGAGCCGATGCCAAGCAAGTGATTCAGCGATTGAATGCTCTCCGCTCCACGGAGATCATGAGCTACCTTCAGTATATGCAGCATGGGTACATGGCGGTTTCGTTGCTTTCTCCTGCGTTGAAAGCCGAGTTCCAGGCTCATGCAACTCAGGAACTGGATCATGCCAATCGAGTCGCGGAAAGAATTCAACAACTCGGGGGCGTGCCGGTTTATGACCCAAAAGAAATCGCCGCCAAAGCGGCCAATGTGGGCGTGGCGCCCGAGCAAGGTGCTACGCTGACTGAGATGGTGGTCGAAGATCTAATGCTCGAACGACAGCAAATTGAAGCTTATACTTCTTTCATTCGCGAAATCGGCGAGGAAGATTTTGTTACTCGCCATCTGCTGATCAGCATTCTTGCGGAAACTGAGAAGCACGCCAACGAGCTGGCAGACTATCTCAAGCGCAGCACATGATTGGGATCGCCGCTGAACTCACTCGCAGCGCGTGGACGTTTCTGACGTAAGTGGCGGATCGTCAAATCGCTGGACCCTTCGGTTTCGACTTGAGCGGAATTTCACCGTCAAACGCCGTAGAACGCCTGCGAATTGGTTTCGAGAATCTTCTGCGCTTGCGCCTGGGTAATTCTGCCCTCGTCGACCCAGTTATGGACTTCGTCCAGTCCGCTCAGGTTCGCGGAAATATCCGTATGGCTGTAATCGGTGCCGATCATGAAGCTGTCCTCTGTGCCGAACTTCAGCAGCGATTCGATGTCATCGATCGGATCGATCGTGATATAGATCCGGTTTTCGCGAAAAATTTCCGGCTCTAATTCGTACAGCCGCGGCAGTCGAGTTCCCTTACCGCGAAGCGATTGACGTTTTACCGCTCCCAATTGCGAGATCGTATAAGGAATCCAGGAAGCGCCCGATTCGATCAAGCCGAAACGCAGCCTGGGGAATTTTTTTGCCAGGCTGGAGCTCACTAGCGCGGTGAACGAGTACATGATTGGAAAGCCGCGGTCCCATTCGTGGAAGGGCAGCGGATGGCCGGTATGGATGCACAGCGGAATGTCCAGTTTGCTCGCTTCCTCGTACACGGGAAAGAAATGGCGATCGGTGATGTTCCTGTCGAGGTCGAAGCCGCGTTTGTAAATACCGCAAGCGCCGTGCTCCTTGGCCCATCGAAGCTCCTCGACCGCCTTTTCGGGCTGCAGCAAAGGAAGCACCGCCGCCCAGCGCAGCCGGCCATTCGTGCTTGCGCACTTCTCGGCCATCCATCGGTTATATGTAGTCGTCAGCGCCCACTCCGCTTCAGCATTGGTGCTATTGTAACGAATGAAAAATGTCGGAAAGATCACTTGTATGTCGACGCCCATTCTGTCCATGTGCGCCAAGCGGCCCGAAACATCCTGAAGCTCGCGATAGACCCGCGGTGGATGATTGATCTCGTCGCGTAGAGCGCGATTCTGCAAGCGACCCTCGACAACCCAGCAGCGGCTATTTGTCGGATTGTAGCCGGCGCGCTTCGCTTCATCAGGCGGCATGGAAACCGTCACGGGAATGTACTTCGCGTACGGTGTTCCCTCCAGCTTCTTCCAGGTATCCTCACACTCGTCGACGTGGGTATCGGCATCGATGATCGGCATTGCGACTCTCCTATTCTCTACATAAATGTCACCAAAATCGTCCGAACTTCAAGAGTTGGTTCCGGGCGGACGCGAAATACCTGCGGGCGGAATTGAGCGAGTCCCGCAACTAGAGGCCGGATGTTGAGGCTGCTAGGCTTGATTGCTCCCCGTTAAAAACGCTAAAACCGCAATCATTCGGCGCAATGCGACCATGAACAAGGCAGACGAGATACGGATCATGACTTCGGGGGCATTCACAGCCGCATATCGCGCGCTCATTCCTCGGCTCGAGCAGCTCACAAGGAAAAAACTTGTTACCGCTGCGACTTCGATCGGAACCGGTGAAAATTCCATTCCCAATCGGCTGCGCCGCCACGAACCGGTTGATGTCGTGATCGTCGCCGACAGTGTCCTGCGCGGCTTCATCAAAGACGGATTGATCGTAGCGGACAGCTACACGTCCCTCGCTCGGTCCGCTATTGGAATGGCGGTACGCGAAGGAGCCCCCAAGCCGGATATCGCCACCGTCGACGCTCTGATCGCTACGCTGCTGCGAGCACATTCAGTCGCGTACTCGGCGAGCGTCAGCGGGGAATATCTCACCGAGGAACTGCTGCAACGTTTGGGTATTGCGGATCGAGTTTTGCCCAAATGCCGGCGCATTGAAGGCGGTGAACGCGTCGGCGCCGTGATCGCGCGCGGAGAAGCGGAGATCGGCTTTCAGCAAATGAGTGAGCTGTTGCCGGTGCCCGGCATCGATCACATCACGCCGTTGCCGGCGGAAGTGCAAAAAGTCTCGGTATTCTCCGCAGGGATTGCCGCGACCACAACCGATTCGACCGCCGCGCGTGCGGTGATCAAATTTTTGTCATCGCGCGATGCGGCGCCGGCGATCAAGAAAAGCGGTTTGGAGCCGATCGTAAGCTCCTAGACGATTCGCGCGATAACAAAAAGTTTCTCTCATCAAAAAAATTGCCCTCGCAGCCGTAAAGTTATCCACACCTGTGGATAACGCGAGTTTAGCAAACACCATCGGCCCTTGTGACGGCCATCCACAAAATATAAACAGGCTCGGTCGATTTTCGTCGGAAAAAGTTTTGCTCATGACGGGTTTTACACTTGACAATCTTTGTTGGAAAAATTACTAATCGCTCCTCCTCGCATCAGCTTCGTTCGACAATTTAGATCTGCCGCGATGGAAATCTTAGATGCTTTTCCGGCCGCCGGGCACCGAACGCGCTTGCTGTTTGATTGATTGAAACCGGTAGCAACGGCTCTAGGAGGCTACTTCAATGAGCGAACTTCCGACACCGCAACCGAGCCCCGTGCTCGAGAGCCATTTTGAGTTTCGCGAAACACCGTTCGGCGTGACGCCCGATCCGCGTTTCTTCTATAGTCACCCGCTTTATTCCGAGGGCCTGTCGGTGCTGGTCCATGGAATTGAATCGAAAAAGGGATTCATGCTCGTCACCGGCGAGGTCGGCACCGGCAAAACGATCCTCCTGCGTAAGCTCATGCGTCATTTGGAGGGGCGCGTCCAGTTCGTTTTTGTCTCCAACAGCCATCTCACATCGTACGGGTTGACCGAGTTGGTGGTCCAAAATCTCGGCCTCGCGCAAAAAGAAAAAAACCGGCTCGATATGATTCAGGAGCTGAACAACTATCTGGTCACGGAGCTGCGCGGTGCGCGCACAGTCGCACTTTTAGTCGACGAGGCGCAGAAACTGGGCGACGAAGCGCTCGAGGGCTTGTGCGATCTGTCCAACCTCGAAACCGATAGAGAAAAATTGCTCCAGATCGTGCTCGTCGGCCAACCGGAAATCACCACAAAGTTGAATAAGCCCTCTCTCCGGCGCATCAAGCAAAGAATTGCCGTCCATCATCGCCTGTATGCTTTACAGACGCCGGCGGAAGTCGATCAATACATTCGCCACCGTTTGCGCATCGTCGGGTACGAAGGTCCGGATATCTTCGGAAAAGAAGCCGTTGAAGCGGTGTGGCACTATTCCGGCGGCACGCCGCGTTTGATAAATATTCTGTGTGACAACGCGCTCAGCGCGGCCGGCTTGTCCGGCAAGAAAAAAATCTCGCCCTATTTGATCATGAAGGCCGCGGGTGGGCTCATGCTCGAGCAAGGGAGCGAAGCGGCAAAGCCGGCGAACGGCGATATCGCTCTGCTCAAGATGAGGCCGAGCTCGACCCGGCCGAGTCCGAAACGTCTCGAGACGAATGGTCATTCGGGTGAACAGCGTTTGGAAAACAGCGTCATCCCCTTGCGCGAGGCGGACCGCATTGCGCTGACCAGAGTCGCTACCGGCGGGCCGGCGGTTTCTGTCCAGTTCTTCGATCGCCTGACCCGTGCGGCCACCGAAGCGCTGGGGCCTATGGCCAAACACATCGTCGGAGATCAGATCTCAGCCCTGGGCGAGTCCACTCAGGCGTTTCCCCAAGCCAAGCTCGCGGAGTTGGTATTGCGGGTGAGCGGAGAAATATTGAATGATACGATGCGCGGCCGTTTTCAAAGAATCATGGTCGATGAAATCGCTACTCTCAAATTGATGTGAGCGGCGCATCAGGAGGAAGTTAGATGGAACGTCAATCGCGACGCTATGGACTCAAGTGGAAGATCGGCGGTATTTACACGTTGGTCATGTTCATCTTGGGAATTTGCGTGATCGCTGCAGTTTATCAGCTCACCGGCAGCACGCTCCGGGATCAACTCGATCGCCGCTCGCTGGCGACCGCGCGTAATTTCAGCGATGCCGCCGCGGGATACGTCGCCGGACGAAATACCCTGGCGCTCAATGCTTTGGCGGCAAAATACACGCTTATCGATGGCGTCGCCTACGCTTACATCGAAGATGGTCAAGGCGAAATTCTCGCCCAAACCTTCGGCAGAGTTCCTGAGGATCTCCAATCGGCAACGCTCGGGGCGCCCGGCCGTGAAGTCGGCCGGCGTGAATGGCGCTGGAACGGCAGAACCGTTTATGAAACATCCGTTCCCGTCCTTGAGGGGCAGATGGGCAAAGTTCACGTGGGATTTTGGGCCGATCTCTTGGATGCGGAGATCCAGCGGGCGCTCATTCCGATTATTGCCGCCGTTGCCGTTGTGCCTTTTGTTGGCGCGCTTCTGTCGTTTATTTTAGCACACTGGATCGTCCAACCGATCGTCGGACTCACACGCATCGCCGACAAAGTCACGATGGGTGATCTCGAAACCTCCGTCGGAGGCAATTCCGTCAGCGCGGGTGACGAGATCGGCGACTTGGCTCGCGCGCTCGAGCGCAT
>JBIOXP010000501.1:0-4141 GCA_044869705.1 Binatia bacterium
CTGCGCTATCGCGCCATGGTCAATGGAATTTCCGCGCCCGGCCTGGCGGTGCGACCTTATTTCTATCGCTACTCGGAGGATGCCGTCGATCTTTGCGATGTCCTGTCCTCGTTCAGCTCCCAGGGCAAGGCGACGCTGCATGAAATGTCCCGGGTCATGGGGCTGCCCGGCAAGCCGTCCGGCATACACGGCGGTGAAGTCGAAAAATATTACCGGGAGGGAAAAATCAACGAGATCTCCGACTATTGCGAGAGCGATGTCGTGAACACCTACCGTGTCTGGTTACGCTACGAATTATTCAAAGGCGCACTGACCGATTCGGCGTTCCAGGCGAGCGAAGCCAACCTCATCGAATACGTCAGGTCGCATGCGAATTCGAAGCCGCATCTCGCTGACGTGATCCGGTGACCTCGGCGCTAAGCCTCGCTCGCTTCAAGCACGCGTACGATCTCGTCAAGCTCGCCAGCCAGCTGTCCGGGCAGGAATGTCTGAAAAGCATCGGCCAGGCCCCGGTAGTACCAAAGCGTGTCCGATTTTGACTTGCCGAACCCACCCCATACCTTTGAGGCGAAATTTCTACTCGGGAATTTGCGCTGCCTTTTTTAGCCTGTTTTTCTGCTTGCCTTTTCCTCTCGCTTTAACGAGTTGCGAGTACACGTTCGATCTGTGCACGCCCAAATGCTTCGCGATGGGAGTTAACGTCCAGCCCTTTGCGTCAAGTTCTATGGCTTTTTGGACCCAATCAGGCGGGTGCAGCCTCGCGCCGACATTATTGCTCATTCACGACCCTCCCTTGCATGTGCTGAGCCATCTCTCTCAAGAACAAGCGGGACCGTACAGCGAATTGACATCTCGTACTTAAGTAAAGGCAAGATATCATTGCAATCAAAACGTGAGCCATCTAAAGGTACATCTTAGTGAGTGGGGGGTTCCAGTCTCGTGGCTCGGTGGACCGGCCAGCCTGAAGCTGAGGCTGTGCTTAAAGCGGCGGATGCGTGGAAGGAGCGCTGTTTTGTAAACGATGGCGCCTTGTTCACGGATTCATTGCTCTGGACTCAACCAAATTTTACCGAGCTAAAAAGACGCTTTATCAGCAACCCTATTGTGGGTTCGGATCGAACCTTTCTTCAAAAACTAAAAGAACAGCTTAGTGCATCAGAGCCAGAAGTTATTCAACTGGCCTAACGAAAACGGCCAGTGAGTTCAGAGCTCGTTCTGCAACCACCTCTCGGACCCTGCTGTACGAAAATGTATTGCGGACGCTTGTTCCGTCTTCGGGCCAAGTCGAGAAATATCAGTATTTCGTCGAGCCCGATATATCTTTGCCGTCAGACGAAATTCGGCCTGCTCTAACATATTTGGTGGAGGATCTTCTCGCCGGCCATGGCGATGCCGAATCGCAGATTTCCGCCGACATCCTCGTGGCGTCGGCGGGGCTCGGGAAAACAACACTAGCGCGTGCTCTAGCGGAGCGCTTACTGGCCTCAGATCGTCAAGCAATCCCGATTCTAATTGAGTCTGCACAATGGCAAAATCTCATCAATCTAACGTTGCCTAACATTTTGAACGCAGCATTGCTGCAGCTAATGCCGGATGCTGGCAGTCTCACCAACGCAAAGACCTTTCAGCTTTTGGTGCGCGAGCAGCTTTTAGTGCCAATTTTCGATGGTTTTGATGAGCTGTGCTCGCATCCACATTCTAACTACAATCCAGCGACTCTTATCGCAGAACTGGTGGATTTAGTTGGCGATGCTGGAGCTCGTGTTCTGGTCACCACACGAGAGACTTTTTGGGAAAAGTTCGGAACGGCTATTCTTGCCAAAAAGGTAAAGCGTCTTAATCTCCGAGGCTTTTCGAACGACCAACGACAAAGGTTTTTCCAGAAGCGACTTAAAGATCCTGCCGATCGCGATATTGCTAATCGGTTGGCGAAAGAAATTGGAAACAGGTTATACGAATCTCATGTCACGCGGGAGCCGAGCCACTCGGAACGCGCAAGTGGCGTCCCCCTATTGTTGGAATTGATTGCCATTTTCGTTGATGGAAACCCTGATGCCACGTTTAATCCAGTTAGTAGAGACCCCATCGGACCTTTGCTAGAAGCAGTCTGTGAGCGCGAAAATGAGCGGCAGAAACTGGGTATTTCTTCAAGCAAGCAGATGGCAATCTTCGAGGAATTGTTCAGCGATAATCAAGAAGATATTTCCCAGACGGATTTGGCGGTCTACGTTCAATTTAATGCGCCAGAAGTAAGTGCGAGTGCATTAGAGCGGTTTGAATCCCACGCCTTCTTTTCGCCTGGCAAGGCAGTCACCGCACGATTTGAAACCCTGAAGGTCTATTTTGTCGCTAGGTGGCTTGCAAATCGTCTTGAGCATGCCGAGTCAGATGAACTACTCGCCAAAATTCTTGAACGGAATTCGGCAGGTGATACAGACGTTTTTGATTTTCTTGTTGATCGTTTTCTTAGAATGGAGAAACAAACCGTTCTTGCGGCCCTAGCACACGCGCTAAAAATGGTTCAAGCGCGCCAGCGTTGGGAGGGGGCGACCAGTGCTCTGTTTCATCTCGCTCAACGACTGGCACAACGGCAGGAAAGTAGCAGATCTGCACGGACTGCGCTTGTACTAGACTATTTGGGTCTTACGAAATCCGTTAAAAAGGTTTCCGTTATTGGCCAGATTGGCGGGCTCGATTTATCAGGGCTGAGATTCGAAGGTTGTATCTTCAAAGATATAGAATTTCACAATTGTCGATTTTCGGATGATACTGAATTCGTAAAATGCCGGTTCGACGGTTCTCTGGCATTTGAGAATTGCGAGAAGGCTGGCTTGGCGAAGTTGGACGAGTGCGTTGTTTCAGAGCCTGCGCAGGACGAATGGGATAAACAGGCCGGGAAGGCGTCCAGAGCAAGTGTTAGTAAGAACGTTGCGAACGAAGCTTTACGGCTAGCCCTTCGTAGGTTTATCGGACCATATGGCTTTTCAACGATAAAGGAAGCTGACCGAAACACAGGTTTGTTGGCAAAAAATCCCTGCAGGGTTCAGGTTTGGGACAATCTGCTTCGCGCTGGTATCTTAAGCCGGCATCACATTAGCGGAATGAAATCAGGCGGAGGGTTGAATGTGACGGATCGGCCGGACGTGCGTCATGAAGTCAGAAACTTTCTTGATAATGCTGTTCTTGGGCCAAGGCTGGCACGCGTAATGGAAACGCTAACTAAGCACTCCTAAGAATGCTGTTCATGGTCATTCTGGGATGTCACCTCGACCAATAGATCGCGGACTAATTCAAAACCATTTGTTCCTGATACTAGAAGATGGGATCTTTTCGTCTCTAGATGCCTGAAAAAATATTCGCCCACATTCGGGTCATCCAGCTGATCCGAATTTAGCGCCGACCAGTTTTCCCACTCGTGAAGAATGGCGCGTTTCGCGGCGCTGGTGGCGTCGTCGTCCTGGACTACTTTTGCCGGCGTCGAGCTGTCATCAACAGCGGCCGGTTGCGGCTCGATTTTAGCGAGAACTGCCGCGACGGTCGCGAGCACGGCCGCTTCTTCATCAGGCGTGATCTCTGCAATCGCGCCGTTGCCGTTTTCGTGCGCAACGATTTGTGACGCCGCGTCATCAACGATTACTGCGGCCACACTTTCGTGCGTGGCGCCGGTCTCCAAAACGGTCTCGCCATTGACGTCTCGCTCGGCCGCGCTCTCGTCCGCCTTCGCGGACTTTCTTTCCTTCAACGGCGGCTGACGGCTGCTCTTGGCGTGGCCGCCCAGCGCCCGCATGCGTTCCGTGACCTGCATACGCCCCAACTCCCCGGCGGAACGGGGCAAGCTTAGCGCATGGTATTGTAGGACGCATCAGGCGCCGCGGCTCTTTCTGCCTGGCTCGCTCGCCGTCGCGCCAAGGCGCGGCGGCGCGCTTAGCCACCCTACGGGCTCAGAAGACGTGGATGGCCGCGCTTGTCGCGGCCATGACGAGTGAGGGGGTCACCAGGCTAAGCCCTTGAGCACGCACAACTCCCGTGCGTGTTCCGGCATTACGGCAAAAATCCACCGACTTTTTGGAAAGTTGCAGGAACGACGCACCGCACAAACCGTTGGCCTCGAAAGAGTGTCGGCAACACGACTTAAGTTCAA
>JBIOXP010000502.1:0-6205 GCA_044869705.1 Binatia bacterium
GGAGCGCGAGCTGGCGCCCAGGCCGCTCGCCTGCTCCTCAGTCCATCTGCCGTCGTAAAAACGTCGGGATGTCGTACTTGTCGTCTTCGTCCTGATTCCCCGAGAACTCAAAATTACTCTTGCTCAAAGTCACGGTCTCGATCTCGTCGCTACCGGCCTTTTTGCGCTGCCATGTGGGTGTATCGAGATCGTCGACAATGGTGCCAAGATGAACGACTTTGCGGTTCTTCTGCGTCGCATTGGCGATGCTGGATACGTTGGTCGACGGCGTTGGCGGCGGTGCGGGCTTTTTCTCCTCTTTCACTTCGCCGAATCCGGTAGCGATAACCGTGATACGGATCTCATCGGTCATGTTTTCGTCGATCACAGCGCCGAAAATAATATTCGCCTCGTCGTGCGCCTCTTCCTGGATCATCGACGCCGCTTCGTTGACCTCGTGCAGGCAGAGATCGGGACCTCCGGTGATATTGATCAGCACGCCGCGCGCGCCCTGGATCGAAATATCTTCTAGCAATGGACTCGAAATCGCCTTTTGTGCCGCTTCGATGGCGCGATTCTCGCCTGAAGCCGCTGCAGCTCCCATCAGCGCTAACCCCATTTCCGCCATGACCGTTCTCACATCCGCGAAATCGAGATTGATCAATCCCGGAGTAATGATCAGGTCGGAAATGCCGCGCACCGCCTGCAGAAGAACGTCATCCGCTTTATGGAAAGCTTCGAGCATCGTGGTGGTTTTCGCCGCGATGCTCAACAGGCGCTGGTTGGGAATGACAATCAACGTATCGACGCTCGCCTTCAACTCTTCGATGCCTTCCTCAGCCTGGTGCATGCGTTTCTTGCCCTCGAAGATGAACGGCTTTGTCACGACACCGACCGTGAGCGCGCCGACGTCGCGCGCCACGCGCGCCAGCACCGGAGCACCACCCGTGCCCGTGCCGCCGCCCATGCCCGCTGTGATAAAGATCATGTCCGAGCCCTCGAGGTATTCGCGAATCTGTTCTTGATCCTCCAAGGCGGCCCGCCGGCCGATTTCCGGATTGGCGCCGGCGCCCAGCCCTTTGGTCACCATGCCGCCCAGCTGAATTCGCACCGGCGCCTGGCTCGCTTGCAAAGATTGCGCGTCGGTATTCGCCACCATGAAATCGACCCCCGACAATCTCGAGCCGATCATGGTATTGACCGCGTTACCTCCACCACCGCCGATGCCGATCACTTTGATGCGCGCGGCCAGACTATTCTGCTGCTCCACGATTTCAAACATAGACTTCCCTCCTCAATAAATTCGCTAAATTTAGATTCGCCAATTAGAAAAAATCGCTCAGCCAGTCCGACATCCGATGCTTGACCTTAGACAAGATCTTGTCCTCGCGTAGCCGAAATGCAGCGCTGCAATCCTGCCGCTTGACACCATGAAGCGTGAGACCCACGGCCGCGGCATGAATCGGGCTATTGATAATGTCCACCAGCCCGCCAACGCGCGCGGGAGTGCCCAAACGAACCGGTAGACCAAACGAGCGGTCGGCCATTTCGACCGCGCCGGCCAAAAGCATCGTACCGCCTGTCGCGACGATCCCCGATGCCAATGAGCTTTCGTATCCCGATTTGGTGACCTCCTTTTGCACGAGCTCGAAGATTTCGGCCAAACGCGGCTCGACGATCTCACAAAGAATCTGTCGCGAGATAGTGCCGGCCCCTTTGCTGGCGACACAGGGCACTTCAACCCTCTCACTGCTCGAGATCATCGACGCGCACGCGCATCCAGAGCGTTGCTTGAGCCGTTCGGCGTCGTTGAAGGCGGTGCGCAATCCGGCGGCGATGTCGTTGGTGATATGATTCCCGCCGATCGGCACCACAGCCGTGTGCTTGACCGTGCCGTCGTGATAGACCGCGATATCAGTCGTTCCCCCGCCGACGTCCACCAGCAGAACGCCGAGCTCGCGCTCCTCGTCGGTGAGCACCGCTTCGGCGGCGGCGAGCGGCGCCAGAACGATTTCGGCGACATTGAGATTTGCCCGATTACAACACTTGATGACATTCTGCGCCGAGGCGACGGCGCCGGTCACGATATGCACCTTCGCTTCCAGACGCACCCCCGACATCCCGAGCGGATCGCGGATCCCGTCCTGCTCATCGATGATATAATCCTGCGGCAGGACATGGAGGACCTCGCGGTCCATCGGTATCGCCACCGCTTTGGCGGCATCGATCACGCGATCGAGGTCCCGCGCCATGACTTCTTTGTTCCTGACCGCGACGATGCCGTGGCTGTTGAAGCCCTTGATGTGACCACCGGATATGCTTGTAAAGACCGTGTGAATTTCGCAGCCTGCCATCAGGCTCGCTTCTTCCACGGCTTTTTTCAGTGAATTCACCGTGGCTTCGATATTGATCACCACGCCTTTTCGGAGCCCCTGCGATGGATGCAAGCCGATGCCGATAATCTCGACACCGTGTTCGGTCATTTCACCGACGGCGGCGCAGATTTTCGACGTGCCGATGTCCAAGCCCACCACGATGCTGTTCTTCTTTGCCATAGACGATTGTCTTCGATGAATTAGCGCTGTACTCGGCGCAAACGGGTGACAATTTGATCTTGAAAACTCATATCCAGCGATGTGAGACGATCCTCGTTCCCCTTCCAAAGCATCATGAGCCGCTCCATTCGCCCCAATTTGTCCTCCCAGTCTCCCCAACCCATGCGCAGCGCAACCGGGAAGTCAGTGGTATAGACCACCAGCCGATCAGGCGCTTCGAAATGAATTTCCGAAAGCGAGTGGGAGCGGCGCGCCATCAGTTCGCCGAGGCGGATCGCGTCCTGAATCCGGCGCCGCCATATTGGATCCGGGTTCGTCAGCTCTTCGGCGCGCAGGCCGGTGAGCAACGGGTATTTGACATTTTCGCCCGGGCCGATTTCCTTGAACACCAGACCATCGCCGTCGACATAGTAGAGCTTGCGGATCGCGACGATCGCTTTCGGCACGCGCTCTTCGACATCGATGACGATGCGACGTGGGAACTCGCGGCGCGCTAAAACCCGGCGCACCCAAGGGTGTTTGGCGATTCTTTTCTCGATCGCTGGTAAATCGACTTTCCAGATGCTCATGCCGCGGTGAAGCCCGGCAATCGCGACTATTTCGCTGCCGCTCACTTTCTCGCCGCCATGCACCTGAATCTCGCGCACGGAAAAATAGCCGTTGTCCAAAATGAAATCGTAAAGCGAAGCCGCGGCGATGGTGAATGGGCCGCTCAAACGGTAGAGCGCTGCCGCGAGCACGGCTGCTCCTAAGACAACGCCAATCTGTAAAACTCGGCGCCGCCAGCGGCGCTGATCCTTTTTTCGGTTATCCCGGCGATAAACAGTGAGCTGCATGACGTCCTGTTACTGCGACTCCCAATCGCCGAGCATTTTGACTTCGGGCACGAGCTCGATGCCGAACTTTTTCTGTACTTCACGCTTTGCGAGTTCCATTAAATCGCGTATCTCGGTGGCTTTGGCGCCGCCCTGATTGACGATGAAGTTGCCGTGCCGCTCGGAGATCTGACAACCCCCCAGGCGCGTGCCCTTGAGACCGGCGGCATCGATCAGCCGGCCGGCAAAATCTCCGGGAGGATTCCGAAACATGGAGCCGGAGTTGGGCGAACCGGAGGGCTGGCTGGCTTTTCTCTTGCGCGCGAGCTCACGGAGTCGGGCGCTCACCTCGACGGGGTCGTCGTAACGTAATCTCATACGCAGCCGCATCACCACGGCGCCGAACGGCAGATGCGAATCGCGATAACTAAAGGTCATCTCGGCGCGCGTTAGGCAAAGCGGCTCCCCGCCAGCCGTCATGAGCTCGACTTGCTCGACAAGTTGCTCGAGCTCGGAGCCATAGGCGCCCGCGTTCATATAGAGCGCGCCGCCCACGCTGCCGGGAATCCCTTCTGCGAATTCCAGACCGGCATAGCCGCGGCGCGCCGCATCGCGCGCCAATTGCCCGATTGAAACCGCCGCTCCCGCAGTGACTTTTGGCGCATCGGCTTCGTCCCAACGAGTCTGTTTAAATTCACCGCCGAGGCGAATGATCGCACCGCGCACGCCCCGATCGCTGATCAAAACATTGCTGCCGTTACCTAATAGCCAGAAGCTTTCCTGATGGCGATTGAGCAGTCGAAGCAGCTCCGCCAACGCCGCCTGATTTTCCGCTTCCACAAAGTAATCCGCCGCTCCGCCCACCTTCATGGACGTGTAGCGCGCTAACGGCGCACCGATCTTTACTTTCAAACCGGAGATCTTTTTGAGTTCCGGCGCGAGCGGCGGATGATCAACTGCAGTGCTCATCGCGAACATCGGTGACCGTGAAAATAATGGAGTATTGGAGTACTGGAGTGTTGGGTTTCCCTTCTCCGCCCAGTACTCCATTACTCCACCACTCCATTACTCCAGAATTTCATTTCAGCGCCTCGATTAGCGCCTCGCCCACTTTGTAGATGTCGCCCGCGCCGAGGGTCAACACGATGTCACCCGGATTGAGCTTCCCGGCGATCTCAGCGGCGATCTGGTTTTTGTCCGGTACGAACACCAACTCCATGTGGCCCTTTCGTTTTATCGCTTGGTACAGCGCTTCACCCGTGGCCCCGGGAATCGGATCTTCGCCGGCGGGATAAATTTCCGTGAGTACCAGCCGATCGGCGCCTTCAAAGGCGGTGAGGAACTCATCGAAGAGGTCTCGAGTCCGGGTGAAACGATGGGGCTGAAAAATGACCGTCAGCGGGCGTTTCCAACTCTCACGAATAGCATCGATAGTCGCGCGAATTTCCGTGGGATGATGGCCATAGTCGTCGATGACCATGATCCCACGCGGTTCGCCTTTGACTTCGAAACGGCGATGAATACCGCTAAATCCGCCGAGCGCTTCTGCCGTGCGAGCAAAGGAAATCTCCAGCTCGTGAGCAACCGCCACTGCGGCGAGTGCGTTGGTCGCGCTATGGCGACCGGGGAGATGGAGACGCAAGTCGCCGAGCGGCTTGCCGTGATGCAGCACGGTAAACTCAACGCCGCCGAGGGACATCTTCAGGTCCTGTGCGGAAAACTCCGCTTCGGCCGAGAGACCGTATGTCGTGAAACGTTTTCTCGTCTTCGACAGAAGTCCGTGCACGTTGGCATCGTCGATGCAGAGCACGGCCAATCCGTAAAACGGAATCTTGTTGATGAAAGCGAAAAAGCTTTCATTGAGCCGCTCCATGCTTTGATGAAAATCCATGTGCTCTCGATCGATGTTCGTCACCACCGCAATCGTGGGGGAGAGCAGCAGAAAGCTGCCGTCGCTCTCATCCGCCTCCGCAACCAGAAACTCCCCTTGTCCGGTTCTGGCATTGGTACCGAGCATATGCACGCGGCCGCCGATCACCATGGTCGGGTCCAATCCCGCATTGCTCAAAACTGCCGCGATCATGGATGTCGTGGTGGTTTTTCCGTGGCTACCCGCGACCGCGACGGCATATTTCATGCGCATCAATTCGGCGAGCATTTCAGCCCGTGGAATGACCGGAATATGGCGGCGCCGCGCTTCGAGAACTTCCGGGTTGGAGTATTTGACCGCGGTGGAAATCACCACCACCGAGGGATTCCCGGCAAGGTTCGCTTCCTGATGGCCGACAAAAACAGCGGCGCCAAGATCGCGCAATCGCCGCGTGGCATCGCTTTCTTGAAGATCCGAGCCGCTCACGACGTAGCCGGAATTGAGCAGCACTTCGGCAATACCGCTCATGCCGATCCCACCGATGCCGACGAAATGAATTTTGTGCTTCTTCTGCAACATGAACGTTCGATCGGTCTCAAGGGATTAAGCCTGCATCAAAGCGTCGGCGATCCTTGCCGCCGCATCGGGACGGCCCATCGCTCGAGCGCTCGCCGCCATTCTTTCGATGCGGCCACGATCCGAGATGTAGGCACGAATGCGCTCGGCCAAAATTTCTCCCGTCAGATCTTGATCCAAAATCATGTCGGCGGCTCCGCAATCGTTTAACGCCTCGGCATTACCGCGCTGATGGTCGTAAATGGCGTAGGGATACGGCACAAGAATCGCGGCCTTGCCGAACGCGGTAAGCTCGGCGACGGTGGTGGCACCGGATCGACACAACAGCAGATCCGCCTGCGCATAGGCTTCATCCATGGCATCGATGAACGGCGTCACTTCGGCTTCGAACGGCAACGACGAGTAGGCTT
>JBIOXP010000503.1:0-9124 GCA_044869705.1 Binatia bacterium
AGAGCTATATCGAGCCGCACTCCTGCGTAGTCAGCACCGCC
Source organism: Binatia bacterium (assembly GCA_044869705.1). Classification (GTDB taxonomy): domain Bacteria; phylum Desulfobacterota; class Binatia; order UBA9968; family UBA9968; genus DP-20. The sequence goes on from JBIOXP010000503.1 coordinate 42, forward strand.
GCGGACGGCTCCGCGGAATTCTGGTCGTGTAGCAAGGTTCCCTATGGGGTGCGCGAACAGGTTGCCAACGCGCTCAAGGTGCCGCAGGAAAAGTTCAACTTCAATCCGGTTTATATCGGCGGCGACTTTGGCGGCAAGGGCGATTTCATGGATCTCGCGGTGGTGTATCTCTTGTCAAAGAAAGCCGGTCGGCCGGTGAAGCTCGTGATGGACTATGAAGAAGAATTCGCGGCAGGCAATCCGCGGCACGCTTCAATCATTCGCGTCAAAACCGGCGTAAAAAAAGACGGCACCCTGGTGGCGCATCACATGAATTTCATTTTCGACAGCGGGGCTTATGGTGCCTTCAAACCGAATGCCTTCCTGAACGGCCCTCATCTATGCGCGGGACCGTACAAGATCCCGCACGTATTCATCGAAGAGCACATGGTCTACACTAACAAAGTCCCGTGTGGCCATATGCGCTCGCCGGGCGACCCGCAGGGAATTTTTGCCAACGAGAGCCAGATGGATCTCGTGGCCAAAAAGCTGGGGCTGGATCCCATTGAGTTTCGCAAAAAAAATTTCATGCACGATGGTGACATCGATCCTACGGGAGAGGAGTTCAGCTACATCAAGACCGATGAGACGCTCAAGCGGGCACTCGAGGATGCCGGCTACCAAAAACCCAAGGGAAAGAATACCGGCCGCGGCATCGCGCTTGTCCAGTGGACGCCGGCCGGCGGCATTGGCACAGTGGCCATCTCATTGGACGAGAACGGGGTAGCGACGATTTCTTCCGCGATGGCGGATCAGGGCGCGGGCACTTACACGATCTTGAGTGAAATTGTTTCGGAGGAGCTCAAGATTCCGCTAAGCCAAATCAAAACGCGGCAGTTGGATACGCAGCGCGGAGTCAAGGACACCGGCGTCGGAGGCAGCCGCGCGACGCGGGTTTATGGCAACGCGGGTTACGAAGCAGCGCTCAAGGCCGTAGACGCGCTCAAGCGAGCGGCAGCCGAACAGTTGGGCGCATCGCCGGACGAAATTGTTCTCGCCAAAGGCGCGGCGCTGCATCCGCGAATGGAACGACGGCTGACCTATGGTGAAATCGTCAAAGCCAAAGGATCTCCGATCGCGGTGGACGCCACGTTCAATGACAATTCGAAAATCCATTCTGCATCCATGTGCGTGCAGGTTGCAGAAGTCGAAGTTGATCCACAAACCGGACAAGTAGAACTTAAGAAATTCACTTCGACCCACAACACGGGTACGGTGTTGAATCCGCTCATGCATCAGGGTCAAATCGAAGGCGCGACCATGACGGGCATTGGTTATTCGTTGATGGAAGAAGTCATCATCAACGATGGCAAAGTCGCCACGCCGCACTTCGGCGAATACAAGATTCCTACGATCAAGGACGTGCCAGCCTTCAAAAGCTCGGTGACCGAGCAGCCCCACGGAGCGGGTCCCTACAACAGCATGCCGATCGGTGAAACGGGGAATATCCCGACCGCGGCGGCGATCGCGAATGCGGTCGAAGATGCCTGCGGTGTCCGGATCAAGAGCTTACCGATCACGGCCGAAAAGATTTACCAAGCGCTGCACGGCGCGAAGTAAATAGATGGCGATAGTTCCGGGAACCATCGCTCTCGGAAAGTTTCGCATTATTTTCGAAGAAGATCGGCAGCCGTCTTCGACTGACACGTGCGGGTATTTTCTCCAGCAGCGCGCGCTCATCCGTCTAAACGAAGATCTTGTTCGTCTCGCGGAGCAGGAAGACTACACGGTTTACTGCAACGATGACGAGTTCAAAAAACAGGCGGGGAAGCGCCCTTCGGCCTTGCAATATTTCATCGCGTCGGTCGGCTTTTGTATGTTCAGCCAGTTGAAGCGGCTGGCGTCAGGGGCGCGTATTCTCCTCTACGATCTCGAGATGGATCTGCGCATCACTTACGACCTGAGCGGAAGGTTTTTAACGAACAATCTGGCGCAAACGGCACAAGGGATCAGCTACACGTTCAAGATCAAGACCGACTCGCCACTCGAAACCATCATCAAACTGATGCAAGCCGCTGACAAAGGCTGCCATACGGTCAATTCGATGCGCAAGCGAATAGCGGTGTGCGGTAAGTTTGTTTTCAACGATTGCGAATATAAAATCGCGATTGATTCGGAGTGATTGTGGCGAGCTGCCGTTGGCGCGGCTCCTGCTGAACCATCTCGACCGGACAGCTCTGCTCGCCGCGATCTGTTCACCACCGCGGCTGTCGCGATCGCGTTGGGAAAAGAAACCTCCGATCGATCATTTCAGCAAGTTGTGACGCGGTTGGCGTGACGTGCGCGCAGCTTTCTCCTCTCGCTCGATGGCGAGTCGAGCGCCATCCAGAACTTCAAAAGGGCAGGTTTTTGTCAGCCCGTCCGCGTGATCCGCGTGCTAAAGGTCCACTTGACGGACTGCGTTCGGCTAGCGTAATTAGATTTTTGTTTGTTAGCTTTGCCGAACCGACAATATAACTGGGGGAAAGATCTCGGCGCGCAGTTTACCCTGAACGCATCGAGTGGGTTCGAAGATGACCGGCATTGTCATTCCGAGCAGATGCGAGGAGTCTTTCCGGGGGTTTTCGTTTTTGGTTGAGCCGCGCGACACGTGACAAATCACTTTATGGTGACATGGGAGTTATGATGAAAGCTGCTGTGCTCTACGAAGCCCGCCAGCCATTGAGAATCGAAGATCTCGAACTCCCAAGCGTCGAGGATGAGGACATTCTGATCAAAGTCGTCTCATGCGGCGTTTGCCATACGGACTTGAAAGTCGTCGAGGGGCGAAATCGCTTCACGCCGCCCACCGTGCTTGGCCACGAAGTGGCCGGAACCGTGGAGCAGGTCGGAACGCGCTGCAAAGGTTTTAAAATAGGCGATCGCGTCATCATTGGCATGCGCTACAAGTGCGGCCGCTGCCGGTACTGCTTGAGCGCGCGGGAAAATCTCTGCGAGCGCCGGCCGGCGCCGCCGACGCTACGAAAAACCGACGGCGCAGTGGTCACGCGCTGGAATGTCGGTGGTTTTGCCGAGTATGTCGCAGTCCCGGAATATATGGCTTTCAAAATTCCCGACGGCATATCGCTTGAAGAGGCGAGCGTGGTGGGCTGCCGCGTGACAACGGCATACAACGCAGTCAAACACCGAGCGCGCTTGAAACCTGGCGATTCGGCGCTGGTGATCGGCTGTGGCGGCATCGGTTTAAACACGATTCAGTTTCTAAAATGCTTCGGTGCCTATCCGATTATCGCGGTTGACATTTCCGAAGAAAAATTGGCTGGAGCGAGGCAATTCGGCGCGACGCATGTGATCGACGCGCGATTGGAAGATCCGGTCAAAGCGACAATTCAGCTCACGGATGGCGGTGTCGACAAGGCCTTTGAAGCAATCGGTAATCCCAAAACTTCGGATCAAATCATTCAGGCGACGCGCCCTGGCGGCACAGCGACGATCATTGGCGGCCTCGGGAGCGGTCCTTTCACAATTAGCAGCGGCAACTTTGTCACTCGGGAAATCACTATCACCGGGGTATCGAGCCGTCAGGCCAACGATGTCGAAGAAGTCTTTCAGATGGCGATGCGGGGTCGGATCGAGCTCAAGCCTCTAATCACCAAAAGCTACCGCTACGATCAGATCAACCAAGCAATGTCGGATCTCGAGCACGGCAAGCTGCGAATGGCGGTATCGTTGTGGAACTGAAGATGGTTCAAGCAGTTCGACTCGTTCAAAGGGTTCAAGCCGTCGGCCCTCAGTTGGAGTGGCACTCGTTACGGCGGGAAACGAAATAGATGCGATTCAAGAGCTTTTGCGTTCTTGTAATCTTGATGGGCTTGCTTTGCATCGGCAATTCCCGCTCTTTCGGCCAGACAACTAACCTGCGGATCGCCTTCAATGGTTTCGGCGGGACCGCTCCGATTTTTTTGGGTCAAGACGCGGGAATTTTCAAGAAAAACAAGTTAATTCTCGAAATGATTTTTATCCCGGGCGGCTCGCTGTCGCTTCAGGCGCTGATCGGCCGGAGCCTCGAGCTACTACTCACCGGCGGACCACCGGTTATTAACGCGTACCTGCAAGGGGCGAAAATCAAAATTATCGCAGGCGCAGTGAACCTGTTGCCTTACACGTTCGTGACCGCGGCTGGCGTCCGAGCCGCCGAACAGCTGAAAGGAAAAAAAATCGGCATCAGCCGGTTTGGCAGCAATACCGATTACGTCGTTCGTCTGGCGCTGACGCAATTCGCCCTAGCGCCGGGCGATGTTCAGATTGTTCAGGTGGGCGGATCGCAAGCTCGGCTCTTGGCGATGAAATCGGGCGCCATCGAAGCGACGGTGTTAAGTCCCGAAGAAGCGATCGTGGCGCAAAAAATGGGTTATCGCATTTTGTTTGATTTCATCGAGAAGGGGATCGAGTTTCCCCACGTTAACGTTGTGGCGCGAGACGATTATCTCGAAGCTCAGCCGCAAACAGTGCGGGCGTTTCTGCGCGCTTATTTAGAATCGCTGCGCTACTACAAAAGCCATCGGGATGAGGCGGTGAAGAAAATACTGTTTTTGAGTAAGCTTCCAGATCGAGAGATGGGCGAGGTCATCTATGAAGGCTCGCTGAAAGCTTCGCCCGATAATGGACGGCCGAGCTACAGAGGCATGGAAGTTGTTCTCGACGCGACAGCAAAGGACAATCCAAAAGCCAAAGGGCTCACAGTTCGAGAGCTGATCGACATGAAATATCTACCATAGCGAGAGCACGGAGCGGGATTGAAAAAATCAACCGGTTTACGCCTGCTAGTCCTATCGAGCTGGTTGTTCTCGGGGCTCGCGTACGCGGCGGATCAGAGGCCCATCGATGTCATTGAAGACAACAGTTTTCTGATTGAGGAAGCCTACAACCAGGAACCGGGAGTGGTGCAGCATATTTTCAACGCGCAATATACAACCAGTGGCCGTTTATATGGTTGGAATTTTAGCTTCACTCAGGAATGGCCGGTGTTCTCGTTGGAGCATCAACTTTCCTATACGATTCCATCGTTGCATCAAATCGACGATAAAGACCGCGTTTATGGCGTTGGCGATATCTTAATAAATTACCGCTATCAGGCACTGGAAGAGGGAGATATCAAGCCCGCGTTTGCGCCAAGATTCAGTTTGGTTTTGCCAACCGGTAGCCGGGAGCGAGGGACGGGTAATGGCGTTGTCGGCTATCAATGGAATCTCCCATTCAGCAAAAAGCTCGCATCGCGGTTCGCGATGCATGCCAATTTAGGCCTTACTTACCTACCGCACGTGCGAGTGCGTTTCGATGGCAGTACGAGCCCGCTTTCGCCAGCTCATTCATTGGTATCTTATAATTTGGGAGCGAGCGCGATTTTTGCGTTGTTTCCGCGCTTCCATCTGATGCTCGAGTGGCTCGGTCAGTTCGAAGACAGCATCGACGATTCCGGCAAAGCGCGACGACAGTTTCAGCCGGTGATCTCTCCTGGGTTTCGCGCCGCGGTGGTGAACGAGGAAAAACTCCAGATCGTCATGGGAGCGGCAGCGCCGATCGGACTAAATCGGAAGGCCGACAATCTCGGAGCGTTTCTGTATTTTTCCGTCGAACACGACTTCATACGGAAATAATAAGCCAGCTTGCTGAAATGGCAGCATACAGGAAATGAAGAGGTGACCCATGCAAACAGTCATCGATGCGGATACGCATATTTCCGAGGGCGAAGCGATGTGGGCGTTGATCGACAAGCCCATGCAGCCGCGGCGCCCGATTATGCTGTCGGTGCCCGAGAATACCTGGTACGGCAATCGAAATGCGTTCTGGTTAATCGACGGCGAAATCTATCCGAAGCCTGCGGGCAAGGGGAGCTTCGCTTTGGTCACGCCATCGGCGCAGCGCGTTCAGCAAGGCCGCAAAGATTCGACGCCGCAAACACGAGAAATGACCGATGTTCAGGGACGTCTCGCGGATATGGATAAGCTTCACACGGAAAAGCAGATCGTCTATCCGACGCTGTTCCTCGTCTATAATACCAAAGATCGCGATCTCGAACTGGCCCTGTGTCGCGCTTACAATCGCTTCCTCGCGCAAGCCTGCGCGCAGTCGTCCGGCCGGATGAAATGGGTGGCGGTTTTGCCGTTGCAGAATATGAGTGCCGCCATCGATGAGATTCGCTTTGCTCAACAGAATGGCGCCGTGGGCATTTTCTTTCGCGGCATCGAAGGCGATTACACTCTCGACCATCCTTATCTGTTTCCGGTATATGAGGAGGCGCAAAAGCAACATCTCTCAGTCTGCATTCACACCGGCTGCGGCGTTAGAGCGATTCTCGAAATGTTCGAGCTTGCGCGCAATCATACGTTCGGCCATACGCGCGTCATGCCGCTCCTCGCCTTTCGCGATCTGGTGGCCAATCGGGTTCCGGAAAAATTTCCCGAGTTAAAGTTCGGCTTCATCGAGGCGGCAGCCGGTTGGGTGCCGTTCTTGATTCATATCGTCCGGCGGCTTCTCAAAGACAAGTTTCGCTTCGGCTCGAGCGCCGAGCTTTTTCGCGAATACCGGATATATGTCGCTTGCGAAGCCGACGAAGACATACCGTATCTCGCGAAGTGCATGGGCGCAGACTATCTCCTGATCGGTTCGGATTACCCGCACAGCGATCCTTCGCGGGAAGATCAGTTCGTCAATGCCATCAACGTGCGCTCGGACATTGCACCCGAGCTCAAGCAGAAAATACTGTATGACAATCCTCGGACGTTCTATCGGTTGTGAGAATTTGGAGTGTTGGAATGATGGAGTACTGGGCCCGGGAGCGAAATGTGCGCTTATGTGGGCGCAGGATGCTGCGGTCCTCCGGGGTCATTGTTCTGATCCTGCTGTCCATCTCGACGGCGCGCTCTCAAGAGGTATTCGTCGGCAATCCGGGCAAGAGTCTCAATTTCTTCCATTTCGATCTGGCGATCGAGCGCGGCTTCTTCAAAGAGCTCGGGCTTGACGTAAAACTGCTCAACACCAAGTGCGACATCGCCGTGACAGCGCTTCTTACCGGCGACCTTCAGGCGACCGGCTGCGTCGGATCGGCATCGCGGTTTATCGCGAGCCAAAACGTGCCGGTACGAACCGTAATCTGGCTGTTCAAGAAGCCGACGTTCTACGTCGTGGCGCGGCCGGATATTCGGTCGGCAAGCGACCTCAAAGGGAAGACCATCGGGATCAGCTCCTTCGGCAGTGATACCGATCTGTCGATGAAAATTTATGCCGCCAGCGGCAAACTCGATCCGGACAAGGACATCAAGCGGATTGTCGCCGGATCGACTTCGACGCGGCTCCAGGGGCTCAAGGCGGGCTCCCTCGATGCCACGACGCTCTCTCCGCCTTTCAATGTGTACGCCGAACAGATGGGCCTTCGCGTGCTGGCCTACGTCGGTGACTATCTGGAATTTCCGCAAAGCGGTTTTACCGTTTCGGATGCCACGCTCAAAACCAAACGCGACCTGATCAAGAAACTTCTGCGCGGCACGCTCCGCGCTTTGCAATTCACGCTCAAGAATCGGGCGGAGACCGCACGTTTTATTGCCAGAGATTACAAGCTGCAGGACACGGTGGCCGACAAGGTTTACAAATCGTTGCTTCCGGCGATGAGCGAAAACGGCCTGGCGACGGATCGGGGACTGAAGGTGATGATCGAAACGCTCGGAACCGCGGTGGGGAAGAATGTCGACTTTCCTCCCGAGCGGCTGATCGATTATACGTTGCTCAAGGAAGTGCAAAAGGAGATAGGCGTGCAATGAAAACGGCGACGAGCTCGATAGCAAAGCGCGCAATGCTAATTTTGCCGCTTGCGTTTCTACTGGCTCTGAGCATGGCAAATGTCAGTCTCAGTGCAGAAACGATGCAAAAGGTGCGGATCGCCTATGCAAGCCGCAGCAGCTCGGCGATGCCGCAGTATATGGCTTTGCAAAAAGGCTTCTTCAAAGCGGAAGGACTGGACGTGGAGATCATACAAATGAACCCGCGTCTCGGCGCCACAGCGGTGGTCAACGGAGATGTGTCATTCGCGACCCCGTTTACCAGCACATTTCGCGGCATCTTGCAGGGTTTTCCGATGAAGCTCGTTTTCATTCACCTCAAAAAAGCGCCGTACTACCTGATGGTTCGGCCAGAGATCAAAGACCTGCAGCAGCTTAAAGGAAAGCGTATCGGAGTAGCGACGATCAAAGGGACGGATCAGTTGCTGGCAGAAGAAATGCTACAAGCCAAGGGATTGAGTCCAAATCTCATGCAACCCGTGGCGATCGGCGACGGGCCGGTGCGCATGCAAGCGCTGGTCAGCGGCGCGGTGGAAGCGATCTGTGTCGCGCCGCCGCATGACTTGATGCTCAAAAAAATGGGCTATCCGGCGTTGGCGGGACCACCCGAGGTGGGTCTTCCGTCGGCCGGAATGCTGACCTCCGACCGCTTGATTAAGGAGAATCCTCAAGTGGTCAGGCGTACGCTGAAGGCGCTTCTCAAGGCGCATCTTTACATTCTCGAAAACCGGCAAGAGACGATTCAGACTCTCATCAAGTGGCTGCCGCAGCCCCTCGATATCGCCGAGCACTCTTATGACACCGAGCTCAAAACCCTCTCGCGCGATGGGACCATGACGGATGCCGAGGTGGAATCGATTATCATTCGGGTCGGCGAAAAGAAGCGGCCGCTTGACGAAGTCAGGGATTTTTCATTCGCCCGCCAGGCGATGAAAGAAATAGAAGCGGGAAGGTGAAGGACGGAGCGTTGGAGGAGTGGAGCGATGGGGTTCGGATTGTTTCATACTCCAGCACTTTAGTACTCCATCACCGCAGTCGTTCAGTGCGTGCGATCGATATGTTAGGACTCGCCTAATTTCGCAGCGCCGATCTCTGCAACAACGTCGACAGATTATTCCGTCGCGGCTCAGAGTGATAGCCGCACGTTCTCGATGGCGATCACGGCCTGATCGGCAAATGTCGCGAGTAGCGCGATGTGCTTCTCCGAAAAAGGACGAACTTCGGTGCTGCGAATGAAGGTAGCGCCGATTGCGACTCCCTCACGAAGTA
>JBIOXP010000504.1:0-19454 GCA_044869705.1 Binatia bacterium
GCAAGCACTATGATCGAAGTCACGGTTGACGATGTTATTACGTGTGCCGAAAGACGATAAAGCGGACAGACCAATGATGCTTGGCCGGTCAGAGCGCACGAAACAACGTCTTCGCCACGCGCCGGGGTTGCTTGGCGGCTTGTAAGCTCGCTGCAATCAGGACAAACTCGCGCCTGACTCAGAATTCAGATCTGCATGTCTAACCTGTTGATCCGCAAGGCACGCCCCGACGATGCGTCCGTTCTGGTTGCGGCGGAGAAAGAAACCGCGCGAACTCCAGGCCTGCTCGTCTCCCGTCCGGACGAATTGACCTTGCAAGCTTTCGAGCTAAAAATTGCTGAGCTGGCTCAACGAGGCCGCTACATCGTCGCAGAGAAAGATGGCAGGATCGCCGGTCATGCTTTGTTGGATCCGATGCCGCTTCAGGCGATCTTGCACGTTTTCAGGCTCACGATTGTGGTTCATCCAGGATTTACCGGACAGGGCATCGGTACCGCACTGCTAGCGGAGTTAATGGATTCGGCGAAGCGCTCACCGAGGGTAGGCAAGATTGAACTCCTGGTGCGGGCGACCAACCAACGTGCAGTTCATTTGTACTCCAAATTGGGATTTATCGAAGAAGGCCGATTTCACAAGCGCATACGCTTACCGGACGGAAACTTCATTGACGATCTCGCAATGGCCTGGTTCCCGGAACCCGGGCGCGACCATCCGTGAGCGGATGACCTACGATAAATTCAGTCGCTTTTACGATTTGATTATGGGTGATCGGTCGGACGCGGCGAGTTTCCTGACCGATCTCATTGTGCGTTATCATCCGAAGGCCAACACGGTTCTAGAGATTGCTTGCGGCACAGGGAGCATCTTGGGTCGGCTCTCGGAATCCTACGAGGTTACCGGACTCGACCGATCCGGCGCGATGTTGGCGATCGCCCGAAAAAAGCTTCCGCACGTGCGCCTGGTTCGCCAGGACATGACTCGCTTTCGTATCGCGCAGCGTTTTGACGCGATCGTTTGTGTGTTCGACTCGATCAATCATCTGCTTCGTCCCGCCGCTTGGCGGCGAGTCTTTCATCGTGCTGCCGGACATCTGAACGATAACGGAGTATTTATTTTTGACGTCAATACCTCCGGCAAGCTGCAGCGTTTGGCCGAGGCGCCGGCTTGGGAGAAATGGTTTGGTCGGGATCTGGCGATCATCAAAGTCAACGCGCAGCGAAGCGGACTCTTCGAATGGGACGTCAAAGTTTTCGAGCACGAAACCCGCCAGCGTTACAAATTGCTCCATGAGACGATCCGAGAAATTGCGCTTCCAAAGCGGCAGATTCTGGAATTTCTGCGGTGTTATTTCCGTCAGGTCAAAGCGCTCGATCCGTTCGGCTTCAAGCCGTCGGATCGATCCGAGCGTCTTTATTTCGTCGGCAAAGCGCGTCGTTACTAATGCGGCGCGCGCTAGATCTGCTACGGTTCTATTCCGTTGTATGCTTTTGTCGTGCTAACCTCTGCTGCAAACTGGAATGTTGAGGAGTGCCGACGAAACCATGCAGCAGACAGCCGACGACGAATTTTCCCATCCCCAGGGTTTTCTCTCGCTGGCCAAAAATATTGGCATCAAAGATTCGAGCCTCGATTTGGCGGTCATCTATTCGAGCGTGCGCGCTCGCGCGGCAGCGGTGTTCACGCGCAATCGCTTTCCCGGCGCGCCGGTCATCGTGGGACGAAAGCACATCGCCAAAGGCATCGTCCAGGCACTGGTAGTGAACAGCAAAAACGCCAATGTCGCGATGGGTAAACAAGGCGTCGATAACGCCATCGAGACCTGTCGGATCGTCGGAGCGGAACTGGGAATCGATCCTTATGAAGTGCTGCCCTTTTCTACCGGCGTGATCGGCCGGCCGTTGCCCATGGAAAAAATTCGCGCCGGCCTAAAACGAATTCGCGGCGAGCTCAAGGCCGACAATCTGAAACTCGTCGCCGAAGCGATGATGACCACGGACACAGCGCCGAAGTACTATTCACGTCGGGTCGGCCAAGCGGTCATTGCCGGCATCGCCAAAGGCGCGGGCATGATCGAGCCGAATATGGCGACGATGCTCGTCTATTTGATGACCGATGCCGAGCTCCCCAAAGCGGCGCTTCGACCGATGCTGCGCCGAGTGGTCGATCGCACGTTCAACTGCGTCAGCATCGACACCGACACGAGCACGAGCGACACCGTCGTCCTAATGGCCAACGGTGTCGCTGGAGCTGTAAAACTCGTGCCATTCGAAAAAGCTCTGTTCGACGTCTGTGAGCATCTGACAAAGCAAATCGCGCACGGCGGCGAAGGCGCGACCAAACTGATTACCGTCGATGTAAGCCGCGCCAAAAGCACAGCCCAGGCGAAACGGGTGGCCAAGTGTGTGGTCAATTCTCCATTGGTAAAGACCGCGGTTTATGGTTGCGATCCCAATTGGGGCCGAGTCATTGCAGCGGTAGGCAAATCCTTCGATTCGAGCATCGAACCCGCGAAAGTCACGATTCGTTTCGGCGCAACCGACGTGTTCAAAAAAGGCTCGCCGGTCCCATGCGACCTGGAAGGCTTACGAAAATATCTCGGTCAATCCGAAGTGACGATCACAGTGGAATTGGGAATGGGAAGAGCTTCGGCGCGCGTCTGGGGCTGCGATCTGACCGAAGGCTACATTAAAGAAAATGCCTACTACACGACATGAACCGAAAAGCTGTTGCCTGGATAATTGCGCACGATGAGCAGGCAAAAAGCGCTCATTTCGAAGGCTGTCATTCCCGCATGTATTTAGCGGGAATCCAGGGCCTGTGTCGGACAGGGTAGAAATATCAAGGGAGAGATTTCTCGCTGCGCTCGAAATGACAACGCTGTGATCTCGAACAATGTCATCCGATCAGAGTAGACTCGTGAGCGGATCTTTGTCCAGTTCTGAAGATCAGTCAAAGAAATAACCGATGAGTCGACAACTCTCCAACTTCGTTCTTAAAGGCGGCCGAGTTATCGACCCGGCGGCTGGCCACGATGGCATACTCGACATCCAAGTCCATGACGGAAAAGTCCAGGCGATCGGCCCTGATCTCGTGGCCGACGGCGCAGCGGTGATCGATGTCAAAGACCATATCGTCACGCCGGGATTGATCGATGTTCATCTCCACCTCATGAAAGGGCTTGGTGCGTTCGGCGTCGATCCGGACATCTTCGGTGTGGGCTCAGGTGTGACTACGGTGGTCGATGCCGGCAGCGCCGGGCATACGCTTCTCAATGTATTTCGCAATTACGTGACCGATAACGCCAAGACGCGCGTGCTCAACTATATCAATCTCTCGACTCTCGGCGGTGTTAGCGGTCCCGGTTATAGCATTCTCGCCGATCCGCGCTTGATCGACGAAGCGAAAATCGGGCAAGCGGTCGAAGCGCACCGCGACATGATTGTCGGCATTAAAATCATGGCCACCGGTGGAGCGCTGGGCGCGCAAGGATTAAAGCCGTTGGAGCGCGCGCGCAAGCTCGGCGACATCCTCAAATTGCCTCTGCTGGTCCATATCGGTGAGAGCTGGACCAAAGACGCCGCGCCTGTGCATGTCGGTGACGTTCTAAGATATTTGCGTGCCGGCGATATCGTCACGCACATGTTCACTGTGCATCCCGGCGGGCTGCTCGACGGTAACGGCAAGCTTTGGCCGCAGGTGCGCGATGCCAAGGAATCCGGCGTGCTCATGGATGTCGGCCATGGACTGCATAACTTGAACTTTGACGTCGCGCGCAAAGTCCTCGATCAAGGTATGCATCCGGACGGAGTGTCCACCGATGGTCATCGCGGCAACCGCGCGGGCCCGGTCTACGATCTGCCCACGACAATGGCCAAATTGATGGCCTTAGGGTTTTCTTTGAATCAGGTGATCGCGATGGCGACCACCAACGCGGCGAAGCTTCTGGGCCGCACAGGCGAGCTCGGGACGCTCAAGCCCGGCTCTCCGGCGGAGCTTTCAGTTTTGAGGCTCGAGGAACGTGAATGGAAGGCCGTCGATTCACAAAAAGGAACAATTCCCGCGCATCACGCGATCACGCCGGTCTATGCCATCCGCGGCGAGATCATCCACGAGGCGATCCCGATAGAACGACCATAGAGTTTATCGCCTTTTCCTACTGCTCGTGCTGCCGAACATGGATCCAAGCACACCGCGAATAATTTCCCGACCGAGTTGAGTGCCGATGGCGCGGACCGCGCTTTTGCCCGCGGCTTCCAGTAGATTTCCGGCTTCTTTCTGCCAACCCGCGCCGCTTTGCGAACCAGTCTGTTCCGCTCCTGTTTGCGGCGTGCGCGTTTTGAGCATTTCATAGGCCGAATCGCGGTCGACGACTTTTTCATAATGACCGTAAAGGATCGACTGTTTGATCACCTGCTCCCGCTCCGCGCTCGTAAGTGGCGGCAGTTGACTCTGCGGCGGAAAAATCAAAGCCCGGTCCACGGGATTCGGTTGACCCTTCTCATCCAGGAAGGAGATCAAGGCCTCACCCGTGCCGAGCTCCGTAATGATTTTCTCGACGTCGATTTTTTTGTTTGAGCGAAAGGTTTGGGCGGCTGCCTTGACCGCCTTTTGGTCACGCGGTGTAAAAGCGCGCAAAGCGTGCTGCACTCGATTGCCGAGCTGACCGAGAACCACGTCCGGCACGTCCAATGGATTCTGAGTGACGAAATAAACGCCGACGCCTTTGGAACGGACGAGCCGAATCACCTGCTCGATTTTTTCCAACAACACGCGCGGCGCGTCATCGAAAAGAAGATGCGCCTCGTCGAAGAAAAACACCAGCTTTGGTTTTTCCGGATCACCCACTTCGGGCAGGCGTTCGAATAACTCGGAAAGCAGCCACAGCAAGAACGTCGCGTAGATTTTCGGTCCATTGATCAGTTTATCGGCGACCAGAACATTGATCATGCCGCGGCCTGTGGAATCGCTTTGCAACAGATCATCGAGATCGAGCGCCGGCTCGCCGAAAAACTGTTCACCGCCTTGCTCGTCAAGCGCCAACAACCCGCGCTGAATCGCGCCGATGCTGGCAGCGGAAATATTTCCGTATTGTGTTTTGAATCGCACCGCATTATCGCCGACGTGCTGCAGCATGGCGCGGAAATCCTTTACATCGAGCAACAGAAAGCCATTGTCGTCGGCAATTTTGAATACCAGCTGTAACACTCCGCTCTGAATCTCGTTCAAATTGAGCAAGCGCGACAACAGCAGCGGTCCCATCTCGGAAACGGTCGTTCGCACCGGATGGCCCTGCTGGCCGTAAACGTCCCAGAAGACAGTCGGGAAACCGGAGAATTGAAAGCCCTCGATTGCCAATTGTTTCAAGCGGTCTTTGATCTTGGGATTCTCCTCGCCAGGCCTGGCAATCCCCGAAAGATCTCCTTTGACGTCAGCCATGAATACCGGAACGCCGATCTGGCTGAAGTGTTCGGCAAGGACCCGCAGCGTGACAGTTTTTCCGGTGCCTGTGGCTCCCGCGATGAGCCCGTGACGGTTCGCCATTCCGGGGAGCAATACCTGAAGAGCATTTCCTTTGGCGATGGTCAGACCTTCTGACATGGTGTTACTCCCTTTTACTTCCGGCTACTTACCTGAGCTTTGGCTAACGATTTCCGGCGCGAAAATCAATCGTCTTTTTATAACCCAGGACGGCCCTGAATGAAAACTCGGTATCACACGTCCAAGTGACCAGAACGTAAAACGGTAGTTTGTCGAGCGGAGGGCGAGATCAACTAAACAACAATCCACAAGGGGGTTACTGATGAAACGTTTTCTGGGCGTGTTGATTGCTTCTCTGTTTCTCTCCTCGGCGGCTTTCGCGGCAGACGCCATGAAGGACGAGAAGGCAAAGTCAGAGAAAACCGAGAAGGCCGCGGAAAAAGGCGAAAAGACGAAGGGCACTAAAGCTGAGAAGACCAAGGGCGCAAAGTCGAAGAGCGAAAAGGGCGAATCCACCAAGAGCGAAAAAGCCAAAGAGAAAACTGAAACCAAGATGTAACTCCTCGTCCAAACTGGCGCGAGTGAGACGGCCCTCCCTGGCTTGCTTGCGCCGATTTCGATCTATACCGCGCCAGAGTCTCGATTTTTACTCTCGCCCGCTCCGAATCCTGTCTCATTGCATGAATTTCTCCGCTGAGCCTCCGTCTAAATGAAGAGTTCACGTGGAGGCTCGTCTTCTCCGAAAAGAACTTCCATTAACCGAGGGGGTTAAGATGAAGCGTCAACTAGGGATTGTTTTAGCCGCGCTTTTTTTGAGCGCCTCTTTCGCTCTAGCGAAAGATTATCAAGTCACCGGCCCGGTGGTAGACGTCAAGGACGATGCTATTATCGTGAAGAAAGGCAGTGAAAACTGGGAGATCGCCCGCGATAAGGACACAAAAACCAGCGGTGAAGTGAAAAAGGGCGACCGGGTAATGGTCAAATACAAGATGACCGCAACCAGTATCGAAGGCAAGGAGTCCGGAAAAACCAAGTCCGACAGTAAGGCGACCAGCGACAGCAAGAGCAAGACTAAGTAACTTCGCATCTATTCCATTCCTCCACGTGATCTCAGACCCGGTCGCTCAGCGATTCGGGTCTTTTTTTGCTCGCCTTTTCTTTTCTGAGCGCTTTTGCTAGGGTTCATGAGTTATCGTTGGGAAATTTCTTCATGCCTCGGCATCCCGAAGTCACCATCGTTCATAGCTCCGATCTTCATCTCGGCACGGACGATAGCTTTAGCGACAAAGATCGCCTGGCGGCACTCCCGAGAGTCTTGTCGGCGGCTAGCGAAGTGAAAGCCGATGTTGTGGTGCTTGCGGGCGATTCCTTTGATAATCATCGTCAGCCGCTGGAACTTCTCGAACGGGCCGCAGGGATGCTCCGAGATTATGGCCGGCCGGTGGTCATTCTTCCGGGGAATCATGACCCGTTAACCCCCGATTCCGTTTACCGTCGCGGCGGGCTGGGAGCGATTCCTAATGTGACGATTCTCGGATTGAATGTCGAAAAAGCCGCATTATTCGATGAGCTGGAGTTGGAGATCTGGGGACATGCCCATCTTGATTATTCGGACATGTCGCCCTTGGCCAACCCGCGGCCCCGTACCACGCGCTGGCAGCTTGCCGCCGCTCACGGCCATTATGTTGACGAAGCGCGGGATCCCAATCGCCTGATCGGCTCCTGGCTGATTCATCGCGAAGAACTGATTGCAACCGCCTCGGACTACGTGGCGCTTGGACATTGGAATCAGTCGACGTCTGTCGGTGATGGACAGATCGCCGCGCATTATTCGGGATCTCCGGAATACACGGGCACGGTCAATGTGATTCGCTTGCGCGGCAACGGAACGGTCGAAGTCGGCAAAGCAACACTGAAATAATCACCCAATTATCTTCAGCACGTTCATCGAACCCAGAACCTTCAACTTGGAACTTTGATTCGCTAGGCCGGCAGCAGCAACCGAGCCTCGTCCGCATCGACGACCGGATTTTTTGGCCGCTTGCTCTCGAGCACGCGTATCACCTCCTGAGCTGCGCCCCACTCGCCCCGCTCCGCTGCTTCGAAAGTCACCGCACCCAAATGCGGCGTCCACAAAACGTTGTCGAGCTTCATGAGCGGATGATTTTTGGTCGGCGGCTCTTCCGCAAAGACGTCGAGGGCCGCCCCGGCAATTTTTTTCGCCTGTAACGTTGCACAGAGCGCGCTCTCGTCAATAATCCCGCCCCGGGCCGCATTGATGAGATAGGCCGAATCTTTCATGACCGCCAATTCTTTGGCGCCAATCATGCCGCGGGTTTCGCGATTGAGTGGACAATGAATCGTGACGAAATCGGATTCGGCGAGCAATTCTTCCAGATCAATCCAGCGGCCGCCAATCGCGGTCACATGAGATTCGGGAATATAGGGATCATTCACCAGCAAATCCATTTCAAAGGCGCGCGCGCGCAGGGCGACCCGCATGCCGATGTTGCCCAGACCGACGATCCCGAGGGTTTTACCCGCCAATTCGGTGCCGATGAATTTTAAATAATCGCTCCAACGATTTTCTTTGACCGCTCGGTCGGCCGGATGCGTATGGCGCACGAGCGCGATCATCTGGCCAAACACCAGTTCCGCCACCGAAACGGCGTTGCTACCGGGCTGATTCGTGACCCAAATCTTGAACTCCTTGGCGGCTTCCAGATCGACCCTCGATGGATCCACGCCGACGCCAGTGCGGGCAATAATTTTTAATCGCCCGCCGCTTCGCTGCATTTGTTCCCGGGTGATTTTTCCTTTGCGGCTGATCACGGCGTCCACGCGGACGACTTCCAATTCCCAGCGCTGCGGCTCGACCCAAGGATTGACCACGACCAAATCCACCCGCTCGCGCAGCCATTTGAGCACTTCGGTTTGAAACTCTTCCACCAATACTCGACCGAGCGACATTTCCCCTCCTGTTATTGCGAATTTTGAAAAGCGATAATCCTTCAGGCGATATTATACATGCTGGACGAGTCGCCGTCCTTGACGGATCGTTCTCTTGCCTTTATATCGTTATCGCGGATAGGACACCCCGAATGCCTGCACATGGCTCGCTATTAAGATTCAAACCGGCCAGGTTGATTCTCGTGTTTTTTGTGCTCGTCTCCCATTATCTAGCAGCAGCGGCCAGCGCCGAACAAGTAAGAACCGTTGTTCCGCGCGCGACGCTCAATTACCTGAGCATCCCGGTGGCCGAAGCGAAGGGCTTTTTTCGCGATCAAGGCCTCGAGAACCAAACCATTGTTATTCCGGGTAGCACCGCGATCGCTGCTCTGGTGAGTGGCAACGTGGACTACAGCGGAGCCGGCGGGAGCGGCATGCGCGCAGCGCTCCGAGGCGCGCCCATCAAAGCCGTGATGTT
The DNA here is from genome assembly GCA_044869705.1 of Binatia bacterium. Taxonomy (GTDB): domain Bacteria; phylum Desulfobacterota; class Binatia; order UBA9968; family UBA9968; genus DP-20. The sequence continues at coordinate 8,906 of JBIOXP010000504.1, forward strand.
TCAGACTGAGAAGGTGACGTGGTATTTACTTGCCGCCTCCGACATTCAGAAAATTTCCGATCTTAAGGGCAAGAAAATTGCCGTCGGCACAATCGGCGACACCCAGGACACTTTGATTACCATGCTGGCTGAGCGCGAAGGCATTTCGGGCCGTGATATTACTCGGATCGCAATGCCCTCGCGGAATACCACCAATACAATATTGTCGTTGAAATCGGGCGCGTTCAGCGCCGCGGTCGTCAATGCGGACGAATCGCTTCTCGGCGAAAAAGAAGGGCTGCGTACACTGGCATTTGTCGGAGATTTGTTTCCCTATCCATTTCAGGGATTTGTCGCAACGGACAAAACCATTGCCGAACGGCCGAACGACATAAAGCGCTGGCTCAGAGCCATGGCGCGCGCGCTCATGCTTATACGAGAGAAACCTGAAGAAGCGGCCGATATCGCTATGAAGAAAATCCCAATGGGCAATGTCAGCCGGCCGCTCGTTGTGGAAGGTATTCGCCGTTTCGCCAAAGCGCTACCGGACGGGGTTCCCGGCCTTCCCTCTGCTCAGGGAATCAAAAATGTGATGGAATTCGATGTAAAGCTCCCGCTCAAGATCAAAGAAGACGTAAGTCCGGAGAAAGTGATGAATCTCAAACTGATGCGCGAAGTCAAAGAAGAGCTGGAAAGTAAGCGCTAAGAGCAGGATAGATGAGCCGTTTCCCAACACCTCAGTTTTGGTTTCAGTCTGTGCGCAGCATCGCCGTAAAAGCCGACTCCCCAGTAGCGTAAAGCCTATCGAAGGACAAAGAGTATGAGCCAAGTTTCAAGCGGTCCGTCGATTGCGGTCTCACGTGGCTCACCAGCTCGAGCAGAAATTCTTTATGGTCCAAGTTAGACTGAGGCTGCTGGTATTTTTCATCATCGCGCTGACGTCGCTGACTTTTCCGCCTCGCGCTCGCGCGCAGGAAAAGAAAAATTTGCGCGTCGTTTTCGTCAGCCTCTCTTGGAATAACCAGCTCCCCATCCGTGTCGCCATCAGCAAAGGCTTTTTCAAAGACCAAGGCCTGACGCTCGAGCCGATCTTTGTCCGCGGCGGGCCCATCGCGATTACTGCGTTAGTCTCGGGAAATGTCGATTACGCCAGCATCGGTGGTGCGCAGGCCGCGATTCGGAGCAATGCCCGCGGCCTTGATCTTCACATCATTTCCTCGATGTCGAATTATACGAACTACACTTTGCTGGGCAGTAAAGATGCCCGCACCGTGGAAGAGCTACGAGGCAAGATCATCGGCGTCACCGGTGCGGGCGCTTTCTCCGACTTCGCCATTCGGATTTACTTGAAAAGAAATAACCTCGATCCTGACAAAGACGCGACCTTGCGCGCGATTGGCGGCACCGCGTTGCGCGCCCTTGCGCTGGAAAAGGGCGTTATTGCCGCGGCGCCATTTTCGGCGGAAGATACGGTGCGATTGCTGGATAAGGGTTTCCCCATGATCGTGAACTTGAACGAAGCGCTCCAAATTCCGCAAAGTATCTTCGTTACGCGGGGCGAGGTTCTGCAAAAATATCCCGAAACCACGAAAAGATTTTTGAAAGCGGTGATTCTCGGCATGCAATTCGCCAAACACAACAAACAAGAAGCGATCAAAATCGGCTATGGAGCGGGATTGAAAGGCGAGCCCGATGTGGTGAATCGTGCCTATGATCTTTTCAGCCCCGGCTATGCTGCTGATTTGTCGGTAGCACATGACGGCATTCAGATCATGCTGGATGAGGATATCCGCGCCGGTGTAGTGGAGAAAAACTTTACTTTGGACCGCGTAATTGACGATAAGATCCTGAAGCAGGCGCAACAGGAGCTTCGAAAAGAAGGCCGGCTAAAATAACTGCGCGTCGGCGCCGCTCGACCAAGGGCGAGCCGTTGACCGGCAGCAGGCTCGATTGATAAAGTTCGGCTGGTGAATTTAGTTCGCCGGCACACGGAGTCTCGGCAGGTCCGCTTAAAATATGCGGGCATCACGGACTGAAGATCGGCGCGATTCCCTGATCGTGGCAAGAAACGTTCCTTGGGCACATAGACCTTAACCGGAGGTGAATTATGGCGGTCGGACTATCACACGGCGGCAGCAATGTTTATTCTTCGGCTGAATGCTCCCGCGAACTCTGGGTGGCGACGCAAGACGGCGTGGTGCTATTCGAGCGTGAAGACGGGAAATGGCGCGAGACGCACCGCGCTCTCCGTGGTCAGCATATCAGCTCGATTATCTTCGAGCGCATGAGCGGCACGATGTTTGCCGGTGCGTTCTTTGGCACCGTTCACGCCAGCACCGACGGCGGCAGGACTTGGGAGCGCCGCGACAACGGCATGCCGGTACATGATGTCTATAGTCTGGCGTCGAAAACTGTCGGCGGCAGACTCCGAGTCTATGCCGGCACGCAGCCGGCACATTTGTTCGTTAGCGAAGACCTTGGACATCATTGGACTGAGCTTTCCTCGCTTCGTTCTGTGCCGACCGTCGCCCAATGGACATTCCCTGCGCCGCCGCATGTCGCCCACACGAAGTTCATCACCTTCGATCCTCAAGACGAGAAAACCATCTATGCCTGTATCGAACAGGGCGCGTTCCTGAAAAGCACGGATGAGGGGAGGAGCTGGACCGAGTTGAATACTGTCGGGCTGCTGCAGGATAAGAACCGGCCCGTCGAGCACTTTTACGATGTGCACCGTTGTTTGATCGATCCGCGTGACCCCAAACGGATTTATGTCACCGGCGGGGCCGGGCTGTACGTGACCTATACGGGTGGTGGCACTTGGGAGCGCTGGATGTGTCCGGAATGGGCCGCGGATGTCTATCCCGACGGCTTTACCTGGAATCCGAAGAATCCCGATGAGATGTTTGTTGCCGCCGCGGAACACAACCCGCAGACTTGGCGCAAGGCCGGACCGGCGGCGCGAGCGGATGGAAAAATTTACCGCAGCAGAGACGGCGGCAAGAATTGGCAGCGCCTTGGCGGCGGATTACCGGCAACCTTGAAGCACGAGTTCGGCGCGCTTTGCTTGGAAGAGTCAAATGGCAAGTGCTCTGTCTTCGGCGGAACTACCGGGGGCGAGCTGTTTTGCAGCGATGACAATGGAGATACTTGGACGCTAATAACTTCCAATCTGGCACCGATCTCGAAGAAAGGTCACGAGCGACTCCTGGCCGCAAGTTGAAACGAAGTTGCCGATGGTGTGTCCGGAACCAGGCGCGCTAACGCAGTACGAGCAGAGCGACTTTGCCCGGTAAACGTCACGTGCGTTTCAAATTACCAGCACACCGACAGGAGATTCTCTCAGAATGACAAGCGATCCACGAACTCTCAGCCTCTCTGAGACTTGCGCCCAACGCGGTCCTCAACGTCCGCTCCATACTAGAGGCGGATCACCGAATTACTTGGAGAAATCCCTCGCCGCGGCAGCGGAGCCTTTCAAGGGCATCACCACCAACGGGCAAGTTATTCCAGGGTTGTTTGGGATTCAGCAGACCGGCGTTTCGACGCAGACCGTACGTGAAGCAGCGGATGCGTTTCTCCGATCACTAACGACGGAGCAACGCGACAAAACACTTTTTCCTGTCGACACCGATCAGTGGCGCAAGTGGAGCAATATTCATCCGACGCTGATGCGCCATGGCACGCCGCTTTTCGCAATGAATGATCATCAGCGCGATTGCGCGTTCGCCCTGATGCGTGAGAGTTTGAGCCAAAGCGGTTTCGAAGAAGCGTTAAATGTCATGCATCTCAACGAGACGGTGCTCGAGATGACCGGCCGCCTGAGTGAGTACGGCGAAGATCTCTACTGGCTGAGCATCATGGGAAAGCCGTCCTCGACTGAGCCCTGGGGTTGGCAATGGGACGGACATCATCTCATCATCAACTATTTCGTCCTGGGTGATCAGATCGTGGTGACTCCGAGCTTTCTTGGCGCAGAGCCCGTGCACGCAAAGACGGGCAAATATGCCGGCCTGAGAATTTTTCAAGACGACGAAGAGCGTGGACTAGCCTTGGCACGCGACCTCTCAGAAGGACAGCGCCGTCGGGCGGTGATTGCGCCGGAAACTTCCGGAGAGGACTTTACCACCGCCTTTCGCGACAACCTGGTGCTCGATTATGCCGGGATTCGTTACGATGAATTATCGAGCCGGCAGCATGACCTCTTACTGAACCTTGTCGATTATCACGTCAGCCGCATGCGGAGCGGGCATGCCGATGCCAAGATGAAGGAAGTAAAAGATCATTCGAACGATACCTATTTTTGTTGGATGGGCGGCATGGCCGACGACGCCACGTTTTACTACCGTGTGCAAAGCCCCGTGATCATCATCGAGTTCGACCACCAGCGCGGCATCGCCTTTCGGGAGCATACCAAGCCCTACAAAGATCACATCCACGTTATTATCCGTACGCCCAATGGCAACGACTACGGCAAGGATCTCTTGCGCCAACATTACCAATTTGGCCACCACGCAAGATAAAAGTTTCGGTACAAGGATTATTAAGATTGACAGGATGGCCACACGGATTTCGAGTCTTATTGTGACCATGCCGAACCCGTGTGGCATGCCGAGCACAGCGAAGCATCTTTCCCTTTTTCTTAGCAGAGTCACCGACCGAAGAAGAGGATCGAGCAGCCTTTAACCAACTTTGGTATCTGGCGGCATATGTCAGCTTCGACGCGTCATGCACGTGCATGGGTTTGCTTCTTGACGGCGGTCGGCATGATCTGGATCACGCCGTCGACTGCGCGAACTCAATCCAATCTCAAAAAGATCCGCTTAGGCATCGCCGCAACGAGCGTAGGGTTCTTACCCATTTACGCGGCTTATCATCGCGGATTTTATAAAGACGAGGGCATCGATCTCGAGATTATTCTGATGTCGCTTGCCGCCGCCAACAACGCATTCTTCAAAGGCGAGATCGAGTACAGCGCGGGGCTCACCGGACTGGCGCTCGCGGCTGCGCGCAATTATCCAGCAAAAATCTTGATCTTCACCGTCGCAAAACCGCTTCAATCCTTTATGAGCCGCAAAGACATCAAAGAGCCGCGCGATCTGAAAGGAAAGAAAGTCGCGGGGAGCTCGCCGGGAGGCTCGGCGACCATTCTTGCCTATCAAGCGCTCAAACACTTCGGCCTCGAACCCGGCAAGGATGTGCAAGTACTGCCGATGGGCGGCTCCGGAGCGGGACGTCTGGCGGTGCTCGAACAGGGCGTCGTCGACGCTTCGCTCCTTTCGGTTCCGGAAAATATCTTCGCGCTTCACAAGGGCTACAACGAGCTGATTTTTCTGGGCGACGTCGTTAGTTTTCCGCAAAACGGCTTCGGCACTTCGGTGGCGCGCATCCAGCAGCAGCCGGAAGAAGTTTACCGAATGGTGCGCGCGACGTTGCGCGGTTTGCTTTTCGTCATGGACGATGGCAATCGCGACGCGGCGCGCGAAATCATGATGAAGCAATGGCGTGTCAGTGACGCAAAACTCGCCGGAGAAATGCTCGGCTATCTAAATCGCGGTTTTGCCAAAGACGCGGCTGTCACTCAGGAAGCGGTCCAGTATTTCATTGATTTGACGCGCGAGAGTTCAAATATTACGCAATCGATTAGTGCCGGCCAGATCGTCGATTTTACGTTCCTGGACCGAGCCAGAAAAGAGTTGCGCGGCGGAAAATAAGACAGGAGAGAAACTATGATCGAGTTCGAAGGCAGGCAAATTCCAAACGAGCTCAGAGAAATCGTCGCTCCCGGACGGACTCTTCTGCTCGTATGGGATATGCAAAACGATCAAGCTGGCGGTTCGTTTAACAAAGACGCTTTGATTCGGAACGCTCCGCCGCTCATCGAGGCTGCCGCCCAAGCAAAGATCAAGACCGGTTATACGCGCCAGACGCCATTTCTATGGAACGACGAAGCGCCGGTCTGGATCCGGCGCGGCATGAAAGATCAAAAGCTCGATCACCCGAGCAAGCTCAAGCCGCGCCGACTCCACGGCAGCTTCGGCTGGAACATCATGGAACCGTTCAAACCCCGCGCCGAAGATATGTTAATCGACAAACGCCGGCCGACGATGTTCATCGGGAACGAGTTCGAGACCATCATGAACAATCTCGGTTTGATTACGATTGTAATGATCGGTTGCACTACCGACGGCGGGGTCGAAGCCACGGTGCGCGAGGGTTTCAATCGCAGTTATTTCATGGTGATCCCGCGCGACTGCGTCGGCACATATACCGAAGAGGGTCACCAGGCTGCGCTCAAGCGCATGGAGCGCTTTGCCGAAATCGTCGACTCGAAAGAGCTGATCGAAATTTGGGAAAAATAATCGAGCGAGCAGTTTGTTTAGGCTGTATTTGCGATTCTTTCCGAGAAAACAATAAAAGTGCTGCAGCGCTCTAGCGACTCACCAAGGAGAAAAAAATGGCTCAAACGAATAGCAAAAAGGCTCTCCACGTCACAACCTTTTCCGGTTGGTATCGGTTCGAGCAAGACGGCAAAAACTTCCGGCAGACCAAGCGCGATCTCACCTACTGGACGCTCACTTGTATGTCGGTGGATCCGGATGATCCGCAAAAAATCTATGCCGGCAGCGAGCACTCCGGACTTTTTTACAGCGAGACCGGCGGGAAAAACTGGAAACGGGCTGAGCCCAATACTCCCAAGATGATGCTGTTTTCAGCGCTCGCCTTGAACGGCGGCGTCTTGGTAGGCACGATTCCTTCCGCCGTTTACCGCCGCAAGAACGGCGGTTGGGAGGAACTGGAAGGCGTCCGTAAGCATAGCGCCAACGCGAACTTCCCGCCGAGCCCGGAGCTTCAGTCCCGTGCCCGCTATCTTGCATGCGATCCTGCTGCGCCGGCGCGGTTGTACGCCGGCATCGAGGTCGGCGGCATGCTGATCAGCGACGACAGTGGTAACAATTGGCAGCCGGCGAACGAAGGACTGACCGATCTGGACGTCCACGAAGTCATTGCGAGCGCGGCAAATCCCGGCATGGTTTACGCCGCCTGCGGCGAAGCCTGTTTTCGTAGCCGCGACCGCGCTGCTCATTGGGAGAACAATTCGCCGAAAACACACGATTACGGCACGTCTGTGGCCGAAGACAAAAAGGGCGTCGTATACGTCGGCTGTGCCAAGGGAAGGCCAAATTTGTGGATACGCGAGGAAGGAGCCGCGGCGGCGATCTTTCGCAGCGCCGACAAAGGCGCGAGCTGGGAAAAGATCATCGATAATTTGAACGGCGGCGTGATGCACATGTGCACCGCACCCGATGGAAATGGAATGGTGGCGGGAACATCGGACGGCAGCTTGCTGCTGATCGATGACCGCGGTGTTTGTGAAATCGCAAGCGGACTCCCGTTCGTCACGTCAGTGGAGTTGGGAGCGTAGCCCTCCTGTCAGACAAATAGGGCGCAGCATGCTCGGCCCCTACAAATTCGAGGTAGAATGAAACTCTATACCTTTTTTCGCAGCTCCGCGTCGTTTCGAGTGCGCATAGCGCTCAATCTAAAGGGGCTGAGTTATGAACAAGTGCCGATTCATCTCCGCCGCGATGGTGGCGAGCAATTCACGGCGACTTACAAGCAGATCAATCCGCAATCCCTGCTGCCAACTCTTGAGAACGAAGGGCGTTATCTGACCCAATCGCTCGCAATTATCGAGTACCTCGAAGAACAATATCCTACACCTCCACTCCTGCCAAAGAACGCGGCGGAGAGAGCATTGGTGCGCAGCATGGCGCTCGTGATTGCCTGTGAAGTGCATCCGATCCAGAATCTTCGCGTGCTGAACTACGTCAAAAAGGAATACCACTGGACAGACGAACAGGTAAATGGTTGGGCGCAGCACTGGATCGATCTGGGTCTTGCCTCTTTGGAGCAAATGATCAGCGCCCAAACGGCGCGCGGAAAATTTTGTTTCGGCGACAATCCAACGCTCGCCGATATTTGTCTCGTACCTCAACTCGGCAATGCGCGTCGCTTCGGCTGTGACTTGTCCCGGTATCCGAATATTATGAGCATTGAAAAAGTCTGCCTTGCGATTCCCGCCTTCGCTGATGCCGCGCCGGAAAAGCAGCCGGATGCGGAATAGCATTGATAGTTCCTTGTTTCTAGTCTCTAGCTACAACTAGGCATGTGAGCGCTAATTTGACTTTGCCCGTAAACTAGAAACCGGAAACTACCAACTCGAAATTTTCGTAATCCATGTTCGTTCTCAAGCAGTTTCTCAAAGCGCTGCTTCTGCCGCCGACACCGTGGCTTATCCTGTTATTGCTGGTCGTGCTCTTTTGGCAGAGGACGTGGGCACGTAAGTTACTGCTCCTGACGTTTCTGCTCATCGTCGCATTGCATAGCGGGCCGATAAATTATGCTTTGCGCTACCCACTCGAGTTGCGCTACCCGGCGCTCATCGATCCAAAGATGGCCGGCGCCTACGACGCCATCGTGGTGTTGACGGCCGGAAGCATTCCCGCTGAAGGTTTGATCCCGTTTTCATCCGTCGATGGGCAGATGTTTCGCAGGCTGGACGAAGCGTGGCGGCTTTATAAAATTCGCCCCAAACCGATCATCGTCTCTGGCGGTCACGTCAATCCGTTTACTCCATCAAAAAATGAAAATCGGATCGCGCGAGAATTTCTGGTCCGCTGGGGTGTGCCTCAAACGCACGTCATCGGCGAAGAAAACTCCCGCGATACTTTTGAAAGCGCCGTTGAAACTAAAAAAATCCTCGCCCGGCACGGTTGGAAGCGTTATCTGCTGGTGACTTCCGCGATGCACATGCCCCGTAGCATGTTGGTTTTTGCGCAACTCGTGCCGGAGCCGATTCCCGCTCCCGGCGACTTTACCGTCGGCAAATTCAACCTGACCCCTTTCGATTTCTTTCCCAACGAGGGCGCAGCCGAAAATCTTTTTGCGACGATCCACGAATATCTCGGCTGGGTCAATTATTACTGGCGTCTTCATTTTTCCCTTCGCTGAGCATTTCAACCTACCCGTTTCCACGGCAACGTGCATTTGCAAAACCGTTCGGGAGTGGTACAAACAGCCCGTTGACTCGGTGAGTGCTGAATGCGCCGAGAATTTTTCACCACGAATGGTTGATGAGTTCTCGCCCAAAGAGAATGAAAATGAAGGGGAAAGATTCCTCGCGTCGGGCTCGTACGGACATTCCTGTCATCTCGAACGAAAGTGAGAGATCTTTCCCCGGCCTTATTAAAGGAGCACGCGACGGCCACGAAGAATAAAAACGTATTAATCCAAACGCGAGCAGCCTTCCATGATTTGCTCTCTCTCGTGAGCTTCGTCGACCTCGTGCTCCAAGAGTCTGTTCCTTTTTTGGCTACGACCAGCCGCGCTGTGCTCAAATGATATCGACCAGAAATCTTCTGAAGATCTACAAATCCGGTCACGATTCGGTGCACGCCGTCGATGGAGTTTCTATCGAAGTCGGAGCGCAAGAGTTCTTTGTGCTGTTGGGGCTGAGCGGATCAGGAAAGACCACGTTACTGCGTTGTGTGGCCGGCCTCGAGAAGCCCGAGGGCGGTGAAATTTTAATTCACCAGAAGCTGGTCAGTTCCGCTGAGCGAAGTTATTTTATCGGCCCGGAGGAGCGCGGCATCGGCATGGTGTTTCAATCCTATGCCGTATGGCCGCACATGACCGTTTATGAGAACGTCGCGTTTCCGTTGAGGAACGGCCCGCAGCGCTATTCTTCGAGCGAGATAAAAACCCGCGTCACAAATGCGCTGGAGCTCGTTCAACTCGCCGGTCTTGCGGACCGGCCAGCCCCCTTTTTGAGCGGCGGACAACAGCAACGAGTGGCGCTAGCTCGAGCGCTCGCCGTGGAACCGAAAGTTTTGCTGATGGATGAACCGTTGAGTAATCTCGACGCGCGACTACGGGAAGAAGTTCGCGATGAGATAAAAACACTGGCGAAAAAATTCGGCATGGCTGTGCTTTACGTGACCCACGATCAGGTGGAAGCGATGGCTTTGGCGGATCGCGTGGCCGTGATGAGCAAGGGTAAGGTGCTGCAGTGCGGGCCCCCACGGGAGCTCTATGATACGCCGTCGAACCGCGAGGTTTGTGAGTTTCTGGGCGCGATCAACCTATTCGACGGTATCATCTGCAACGGCGCACAAATCGAAACCGAGCTGGGCCGGATCACTTGTGTCATCACCGATCGCACACTCAAAAACGTCAGTGTTGCGATCCGTCCTGAAGAGATACAACTTGTGCCGGTAGCGACCGGCTCGGATAACGAATTCACTGCTGAAGTGGTATCCTCGACGTTTCTCGGCGAATTGACGGTATGTGAGTTGCTGGTCAACGGTAAAAAAATGCGCTTCAAGACAAGTCAAAGCGCCCCTCCATGCGCAAAGCTTCACATCCGGCTGCCCGCAGACAAGCTCAAGGTATTCGCTCGTAAACGATAGCGCGTTTTCACCGGAAGAGAGGAAGCTCGTATGCTCCCGCGAGAAGAAAACGATTTGCTCACGCAAGTAGCGGCCGAAAAGCCCTTGGGCCAACTGAT
>JBIOXP010000505.1:0-5813 GCA_044869705.1 Binatia bacterium
CGCGTCCCGAGGCACGAACCCTGGTTCGGCACGGCCACCTGCTGGTTAACGGCAGGAAGGTCAATATTCCATCTTACACCGTGCGCGTTGGCGACCTGATCACGATTAAAGAATCGAGCCGACAACTCGGCCGCGTGCAGGCGGCCATGGAAGGAGCACAGCGCCGCGGTATTCCCGATTGGGCTGAAGTGGACCGCGAAGCGGTGAGCGGGCGGATCAGGCTATTGCCGTCGCGCACCGATATCACGATGCCGATCAACGAAAAACTGATTGTTGAGTTGTACTCGAAGTGAGTTCGAGGCGGGGAGACGCTATGTCTACAATGTACAAACATTGGACCGATTTGATTAAACCCAAGCAATTGGAGGTGGAAGAGAAAACTCTGACCTCAAGCTACGGCAAGTTTTATGCGGAGCCGTTCGAGCGCGGTTTCGGACAGACCATTGGCAATTCATTGCGCCGCATTATGCTTTCATCGCTCATGGGCGCCTCAATTGTCGCAGTGCGCATCAAAGGGATCTTACACGAGTTTTCGACAGTGCCGGGTGTGACCGAAGATGTCGCCGACATTATCCTCAACTTGAAAGAGATCCGGCTCCGGCTCAATGAAAGCGAGCAACAAACAATGCGCATCGATGCCAAGGGGCCCGGGATAGTTTACGCCAAAGACATCAGCGCGCCGCCGAGCGTCGAAATTCTAAATCCCGAGCACAAAATCGCCACGTTATCGCGCGATGCCAAGCTCGAAATGGAAATGATGGTAAAACTCGGCCGGGGCTATGTCCCTGCAGAACGCAATAAAGAAGAGGGCGCGCCGGTCGACACGATCTTCATCGATGCAGTGTTCTCGCCGATCCAAAAGGTGAATTTCACTGTCTCGAACGCCCGCGTCGGCCAACGAACGGATTATGACCGGATCGTCTTCGAAGTTCATACCGATGGCAGCGTAAAACCGGATGATGCTATGGCGTATGCGGCGAAGATTCTCCAGGACCAAGCGAGCATCTTCGTTAATTTCCAAGAGGAGCCGCGCGCCGAACGGAAAGAAGACGGACCCACGGTTCCCCTGAACGAAAATTTGTTTCGCAGTGTCGACGAGCTGGAGTTTTCCGTGCGGTCGCAAAATTGTCTCCAGAATGCCGATATCAAGTATATCGGGGAGCTGGTGCAAAAAACCGAGCAAGAAATGCTCCGGACAAAAAACTTTGGCCACAAATCGCTCAACGAGATCAAAGAGATTCTCAAGGAAATGGGCCTCGAGCTCGGTATGAAAATCGAGCATTTTCCGTCCCGAGAAGAAATCGACGCGCGCAAACGTGCGGCTGAAAAGGAGCCGGTATAAGCTATGCGTCATCTCAAGGCCGGAAGACAGCTGAGCCGCAATTCGGCGCATCGCTGGGCGCTCATGCGCAATCTGATCACGGCGCTTCTGCGCGAGGAAAAGATCCAGACCACCGATCCCAAAGCCAAAGAGCTACGCCGTTGGGCGGATCGCGTCATTACGCTCGGTAAGCGCGGCAGCTTGCATGCGCGCCGTCAGGCCCTCGGCATTGTTCAGGACAAGGCGGTGGTGCGCAAGCTTTTCGATACCATTGCGCCGCGCTTCAAAGATCGGCCGGGCGGGTATACACGGATCATCAAGCTTGGAATCCGCCGCGGCGATGCCGCGCAAATGGCGTTGATCGAGCTGGTTGGGGCGGAAGCCGAGAAGGAAGGGCGGAAAACGGGCGAAAAGCGGGGTCGCCGAGCCCGCCGACGGCAGAAAGAGCAGGAAGCGGCGGCTTAGTACCTGTCGGAAACCGACGCTAAAGCCCGCGAGAGAAGACTCCGCGGGCTTTTCTTTTTCTCGTGTCGCACGCGAGGCGCTGCACGAATTTGCTATGGCGAAAATAGGGCCGAGCGTGCTTTTGTTCACTAGCGCCTCGTGGTAATAACCCCTCGTGGATCAACAAACCGGGCGCGTGTTGCGCCGATCCTTGAATGACTTTCTCAGCTTCGAGCTCGATGATACCGGCTTGGACCGCCTTTCATGGCGCGACTTTGGAAATGGTCTCTCGATGGCGCGTCTTGGGCGTGAGAACAATGCTGAAATTGTGCTTTACCGAATTCGGGACGACGCAGCACCGGATGCTTTCCTGAAGCATGAACACCTCGGAGGAGAATTCTACCTTGTACTCAAAGGCAAAATTGCCGACGAAACCGGCGAATACCAAAGAGGAGATGCGGTTTTCTTGCCGGCTCAATCGGCGCACAAGCCAAGAGCCGTAGGTGAAACGGTAGTATTGGTGTTGTGGCCGGGAGGGGTGCGCATTCTGGATTGAGCTTCCCGAGGAGGACGGATGAAGACTTTAGGATTCATTGGAACCGGCGGCATGGGCAGCGCAATGGCGGCAAACTTGATCAAGGCCGGAAACAAACTCGTCGTCAATGATCTGCGCCGTGAGCAGGCAAAAGGGCTGGAGAGCCAGGGCGCGCTCTTCAAGACATCTCCCAGAGAGGTGGCGGAGGTAGCGGAAATTGTTATCTCGATGCTGCCGTACAATGAGGCGGTTCGCGCCGTGGGCTTGGGCCCAGGCGGCTTACACGAAGCTTCGCGCGGCGCCAAACTTTGGATCGATTTCAGCAGCATCGACAAGAACACGATTGTAACAGTGAATGGCGAGTTAGCGAAAAAAGGTTGGACGATTCTCGATGGCTCGGCCGGTGGGGTCGAGGAAGCCGCCGCGGCCGGGACTTTGTCGCTGTGGCTTTCCGGATCTAAGGCGATTTTCGATGAGCATCAACCGGTATTCGAAGCCATGGGCAATAAGATTCTTTATGTCGGTGAGCTGGGCAATGCGAAGTTGGTTAAGAATGCCATGGCCATGTTTGCTGCGGTGACGCACTTGACGCTGGCGGAAATTTGCTCCTGGCTCAAAAAGGGCGGCCTAACGGAAGAAACATTTCGCACCGTATTGAAAAACTCCCAACAAGATTCGTTCGCGATCGACCGCATCATGGAAATCATCGTGAGTCGCAACTATAAGCCGCGCAAGTCTTGGATGCCGAAGGATGTTGGCTTCGGTCTGGACATGGCGAGGCAAATGGAAGTGCCGATGCCGTTCGTCGCCTTGGCTTATCAGATGTTTTCGATCGCCCAGGCAACAGGCATGGACGGCTATGAAGCCACGGGGATCGCGTGCAATGTTTATGACGTGATCACCGGGCAAAAGAGAGACCTCTAGCCGCAATGGCGGGCCTCGCACCTGAACGGATTTCCCGATTTCTGACCTACATCCTGCGCCACCGACCGCAGGATTATCCGCTGGTTTTTGATGAGCGTGGATTCGTGGATTGGCGCGATATCGTCCAACTGGTTCAGGAGCGCTTCTATGATGTCACCGAGGAGCAGATCCGCGCTGTCGTGGCCGATTCAGAAAAGAATCGTTTTCAGCTCGAGGGCGAGAAAGTTCGGGCCACTTACGGCCACTCATTCCCCATCGATCTCGAACAGCAGAGGGTAGAACCGCCGGAGACGCTTTACTATGGCACCGCCCGCGATCTCGCCCAGTCAATGCTTCGCAACGGTCTCAAACCGCGCGATCGGCAGTACGTCCACCTGAGTATTTCCGCGGAAGACGCCGAATCCGTCGCTCGGCGTCACGATCCGACTCCCGCAGTTATTGTGGTTCAGGCACGGGCAGCGCACGAGGGAGGTACGCGCTTTTACCGATCGGGACCGTTATTTCTGACCAAAACCGTCCCGCCGAGATTTCTCTCGGTTAAATAAAAAACTGCCTTAGTTACAGCCTGCGTGAGTAAATTCTGGGCCTCAGCGCGGCACCTTGTTTGCGCGCCTGAAATCATTACGTTAAAGTGCCTGCGGGTACTGAACGGTCATTCTCTCAATATCCAAAGCATTATTTGGGCGCACACCTCTTGCGCGCCTTTGAACGGTCGTCGCGATGCGAAGCCAGCTCAAGGAAGTTTTGGCCCGTGCGGTTGAGAAGACAGCTAAAGCGGAAGGCTTGAGCACAGACGAACTGCCACCCATCGCGCTCGAGCCGCCAAGACAGCGTGAATTTGGCGATTTGTCGAGCAACATTGCCATGGTTTGGGCGCGGAGCGCAAAAAGGCCGCCGCGTTCGATCGCCGAAGCCGTGCTCAAGAATCTGGAGGACCCGGACGGAATCCTTGCGCGCCAGGAAATTGCCGGCCCTGGTTTTCTGAACTTCAGCTTCGCGCCGAAATTCTTTTTCCGTGAATTTCGCGCGCTCGTAGCAGGACAAAACCGGCAAATCGATCTCGGCCATGGAGAAAAAATTCAAGTCGAGTTTGCCAGCGTCAATCCGACAGGGCCACTTCACGTCGGCCACGGCCGGGTGGCCGTCATCGGAGACGTGCTGGCGCGTTTGTATCAGGCGGCCGGGTTCAGCGTTGAACGCGAGTATTACGTCAATGACGCCGGGAATCAGATGGACAATCTGGGTCTCTCAATCGAGGCGCGCTATCGCGAATCGTTTGGCGAGGAGATCGCGTTTCCCGAGAATGGCTACCCCGGCGAATATATCAAAGAAATCGCCGCTGACATTCGGCGTCAGGAAGGCGACAAGTATTTGCACCACGACCGCGAGGCGAGCGGGAGTTTTTTCAGACAAACGGGCGGCGATGCGTTATTGAACGTGATCCGACGACAGCTTAGCGAGTTTCGTATCAGCTTCGACGCTTTCTTTAGTGAAAAGGCCATGCGCGAGCGCGGTGAAGTCGCCGAGTGTCTCGAGATTTTGCGTCAGCGCGGTCTGGTTTATTGTCAGGATGGCGCCGAATGGTACAAATCGACGCAATTTGGCGATGATAAGGACCGAACGGTTGTCAAAAGCGACGGGGAGCTCACTTATTTTGCCAGCGACATCGCATATCATCGAAACAAATACCAGCGCGGGTTTCGAAAATTGATCAATGTCTGGGGAGCCGACCATCACGGCTACGTAGCGCGCTTGAAGGCGGCGATGCAAGGGCTCGGTTACGATCCGAATCTCTTGCAGGTCGTGCTGGTGCAAATGGTGCAACTCACGCGCGGCGGCGAGCCGGTTCGTATGGGAAAACGCAGCGGTGAGTTTATCTCGCTGGAAGAGGTGTTGGAGGAAGTCGGGACGGACGCGGCAAGATTTTTTTTCTTGATGCGTAAATCGGATAGCCATCTGGATTTCGATCTGGATTTGGCGAAGCGGCAATCGAGCGATAATCCGGTGTTTTACGTCCAGTACGCTCACGCACGGGTTGCAAGCATTTTCGAGCAGGCGGCGCGAACGGGGATTATTTTGGACCAACGCGACAAGATTCCGATCGAACGGTTGGTGCTCACCGAAGAGTTGGGACTCATTCGGCGAATGATCGAGTTCAACGACGTCCTGGAAGAAGGGCTACGGGAACTCGAACCGCATCGAATGATTTTTTATTTGTTGGACCTCGCGGGTGAGTTTCATCACTACTACAATCATTCCCGGGTGATCACGGAAGACGCCGATTTGAGCCGCGCGCGTCTATTACTGGTCGAAAACGTCCAAAAAACCGTTCGGCGCGGACTGGAGATCCTTGGTATCGATGCCCCGATGAAAATGGCGGCTCGCTCAGAAGCCGATCACTGACCGGCTCTGAATTCGAGGAATCAGCGAGGCAAATTTATGGCAGAAAACCGCAGAGGCAAAGAGAATCGTTTTTATTTCAGTCGCGGGCAGATGGTCTTGCTCGGAGCGGCATTTACAGTCGCTTCCGTGATGATATTTTTTCTCGGGATGTTCGTCGGCAAAGGCATAGAAGAACGGCGGTTGGTC
>JBIOXP010000506.1:0-3911 GCA_044869705.1 Binatia bacterium
CGTTGAAATCCGCCGTCTCGACCCCGACGGGTTGAGTTTTCTGAACATGAACTCGCCGGCGGAGTACGAAGCTGCGCTCCAACTCTGGAACAAGTGCAATTCGATCTCGATTTCTGTCGAGCTTTTCGGCGTCGCGCGCATGCTGACGAAGACTCGATCGGTCTCCCTTGATTTGAAACAAGGCGCAACCCTGCGACAAGTTTTTTCGGCTCTCGGCGAGCAGCTCCCGGTTCTGGTTGGGCGCGTTCTCGACCCCGATGGACTGATCAATGGCTATACCTGCAACATCAACGGCTTGAATTTTGTGCGCGCGCCGGACGCAAAGGTCAGCTCGGGAGATAAGATCTTTATCCTTTCCGCGGATGCCGGAGGCTGAGATGCACGGTTTCCACGGCCGTTTGCTTCACATCGATTTGACCACCGGACAAAGTGCCTGGCGTGAAATCGAACCGGCGCGCTTGCGCGCGTTTCTCGGCGGCATCGGCTTGGGCACGAGTCTGCTCTACGATTATGCGCCGCCTTCCGTGGATCCGTTCTCGCCCGCGAATCCGTTGATCCTCGCCAGCGCTCCTCTAGTCGGCACCGGTCTCACCACGACGGCAAAATTCGCCGTCGTGACCAAGTCGCCGCTCACCGGATTCATTGCCGACTCGCTCTCCTCCAGTCACTTTGCTCTCGAGCTTAAGCGCATTGGGGTGGACGCCTTGATTATCACCGGCCGCGCGGGCGCGATGAGCTACCTTTTGATCCAAAACCAAACAGTCGAGATTCGCTCGGCCGAACACCTGCGCCGCAAGAATCCCCTCGATACCGAATCCAGCATTCGTTCTGAGCTCAATTTTCCCACGCTACGCATAGCCGCCATTGGCTTGGCAGGCGAAAATCTGGTGCGCTTTGCGACCATTAGCAATGAGGGACGACACGCCGGCCGGGGCGGAGTCGGCGCGGTGATGGGAGCGAAAAATCTCAAGGCGATTGCTCTAAGCGGCGATTGTCCCACCGATGTGGCGGATTCGAGCGGCATCGAGAAGATTGCCGCTGTCCTGCGCGAGCGCAGCTTGAGCTCGCTTACCGACAAGTATCGCGAGATCGGCACGGTCGCGAACCTGGCAGTCTTCAATCGCTTAGGCACTCTGCCGACGCGCAACTTTCAGCAATCGACGTTCGACCACGCCGATGCCTTAAGCGGAGAGTCGCTCACGGAAAACAATTTCAGCCGCAGACATGGCTGCGCCGCTTGCACGATCCGCTGCGAGCGACTGTTCAAAGCGCTCGACGGCAGGGATCAGCGCATGGAATATGAAACGCTTTTTGCCTTGGGTCCGCTCTGCGGAATCGACGATCCCGACGGTGTTCTGAACGCGGCACAGCTTTGTGACACTTACGGACTCGACACGATCAGCACCGGTGGAACCCTAGCTTGGGCGATGGAGTGCGGTGAGAGAGGACTCCTGCCGGACGTGCAAAAGCTCGGTCTCCGATTCGGTGCGCCGGAAGGAGTCAGCGCCGCGATCGCTGCCATCGCGGAGCGTCGGGGGATCGGCTCGATGTTGGCCGAGGGCTCTCGCGTTGCCGCAGCGAAACTCGGCGGCAACGCCATGGATTGGGCGATGCACGTCAAAGGCCTGGAGCTTCCCGGCTATGAGCCGCGCAGCTTGAAAACCATGGCGCTCGGATTGGCGGTCAGTCCGCGGGGCGCCTGCCACAATCGCTCCGGCGCTTACGAAGCGGATTTTTCCGGCGAGGTCGATCGCCTCCGCGCTGACTCAAAACGCGGGAGTTTGGTTGCCGCCTCGGAAGATTTCGCCGCCACCCTGGACTCGCTGATCGTCTGTAAGTTTCTGCGCAAATGCTTCGGTGAGTATTACCAAGAGGCTGCAGAGATTCTGAGCAAAGTAACCGGGTGGGATTATACGGGAGCTGAGCTGAAACGCGCCGGCGAGCGCATTCATACGCTAAAGAAACTCTTCAATGTCCGCGAGGGCTGGCAACCCGAGGACGATTGGCTGCCTGAACGTTTGCTGAGTGAGGCCCTCCCCACCGGCGTCGCTGCCGGCATAGGATTGAGCTCTGACGAGCTCCGGCAAATGATCCGCAGCTATTATCAAGCGCGGGGGTGGGACGAGGCTGGATATATTCCGGAGAGCAGGCTAGCCGAGCTCAACCTCCCATCTCTCGCGGCAAGCGCTCAACCGGGGCATCCGTAACCGGCGTCATACGGCAAAACGCAAATTTTCTCGGTTTCGGCGCACACGCTTACTCGTTTTTTTTACAATCCTTCAATCGAAGATTGTCTTTCAGCTGCAAAAGCTTCTCATCAACCAACTTTCGGAAATCGTCCGGGTGAACGAACAAACCCTGCGCCTTCCAGTATTCATAACCACGCACCAAAAGTGGATATGAAATCAGGTTAACGTTTACACCGCTGTCTATTCGCACCATCCACATTTCCGCTGGAATAAGTCCGTTTTTGTAAAGCCAATATTCTTCAGAGTATAGGTCAAAGTACGCGCGCGCCCATTTTTTGACTGCGTCGTTTTGCGTCCCAAAAGGAACGCAACTGTCGGCCTCCATACCGGCCGGAACGTTCGAAAACCATTCGTAATAGCGCCGAGTCATTAAATTGTAGTTTTGCCATTTTTTGTGCTCGTTCGCCTGGTGGAGCTGAGAATACACATAGCCTACACCGACAATAGAAATGATCAGACTTATCGTTGAGAGTGCCACTGAAAGCTGATTCTTCAAAGGCGCAAATCCCTGTAAAAATTTAAGTGCGTTACGTCACAAGAGTTGGGCGGACTGCTCCTCCGCTGTAACAAAGCGCAAAGAGCATCGTGCAAAGCGTTCGACAAAAAGATTCCGTAGACTGTCGCCTCCAAATCCAAAATCGAAAATCGAAAATCCAAAATGGTTTTACTTGATCACCCGATCCGCTCGCGCCAGCACGTTCGGCGGAATAATGACACCTATCTGCTTCGCCGTTTTCAAGTTGACGTAAAACTCAAATCGTGATGGTTGCTCGATAGGAATTTCGCCCGCCTTCATTCCCTTCAAAATCTTATTGACGTACGTGGCCGCCCGCCGAAACAGCGCTTGCTGGTCAGTAAAATAGGACATGAGCGCACCGGCTTCGACATCCTGTCTAACCAGCAGCATCGCCGGCAGCCGGTGCTTCACGGCGAGCTGAGCTGTTGGCGGACCGATCACGCTCGCTTGACCCGCCAAACGCAGTAAACCTTGCGCACGCCAGTGAAGCGCCCGTTGAAACGCATTCTCGAGCTCGGTGACATCGCGTACCGGTATGATGTCCAACTCGAGGCTCATACGCGCTGCCGTTGCATTAATATCTTTGACCTGAAGCGGGACTATAGGGTCGTCCGGGTGCATCATCACGGCAATCCGCTTAGCCGTAGGAACAGCTTCTTTGAGCAGCTCAAGACGTTTTCCGGCTAAATCTCCGCTCATATTTGAAAGACCCGTGACATTGCCTCCGGGCCGAGCGAGGTTGGTCACTAACCCCAAGCCGACCGGATCGCCAATTGCCGTCATGATAATCGGAACGGTCTTTGTTGCTTCCATAGCGGCACGCGTGCTCGGAGTGTTTACCGCAACAATGATATCGATATCGGAGTGGACCAGCGCCTCAGCCAATTCAGGCATTCGCTCCAGCTTGCCTTCAGCGGAGCGCACATCGATCACAATGTTTGATCCTTCAATGTAGCCAAGATTGCGCAGCCCTTCGCGAAACGCTGCGCCTTCCCACTGCCGTTCGGCAGGAGTGAGCACCCCAATTTTTGGCTTGCCTTTAAGCTGTGCCTGGGCGGATACGCAAATAAAAAGCACTGCAGCACAAACAGAAAGGCCGATAAAAATTTTCTTGCTGTTGTATCGAATCTCAAGTCCCCTGTCTG
>JBIOXP010000507.1:0-5776 GCA_044869705.1 Binatia bacterium
GCTAACTCAAAAATATTCGGTGCGCTTGACCATAATAAACGGATCGTCAACTGCCCTATATTCCGATTCAGTGTTGCCGTCAATATTTCAAACCGGCGTTGGTACGAGTCGTACGACACGGAAAAAAAGGCGGCAGTGCGCTTGGAGCAACGCCGACAATCCCCCCACTAGGCCTCTTTGTCAAAGGGGGCGGCAGGACCGGGAGATGTCGTGCTTCATGCGACTTTCATGAGAGTCGTGCGGCGGATTTGCTGGATAATGCAACAATTTCACAAAACGATTCTCACGCGTTGCTTCCCGAACGCACGGTCTGTTGATCGCGTTCTTCCAAACATGATAACTCGAACGAGCTGATGAAATTTGCTGCGCCGAGGAGAAACGAATGAAATTATTGACTGTGATCGTGCTCTTGATCATGACGACGCCTTTGCTCGCGGGAGCACAAACGCGAAAACCACGGACTCTGGATGAGCTTGTCACATATAGTGGCCCGGACCGCCACCAGATTCTGCTCGAAGGCGCCAAGGCGGAAGGAAAGATCGTCTGGTACACGTCACTTTCCGGCGTGTACCGGGAGCTCGTCGAGGCGTTCAAAAGAAAATATCCGGCCGTTGCGATCGATGTTTATCGGGGCGGCAGCACGGACCTGGGGCCCCGGCTCATCAACGAAGCGCAATCCGGGCGTTTCGTGGCCGACGCACTGGAAAGCACGCCGGGCTTGTTGATGATGCTGCGCGAGGGCGGACTTCTCAAACCTTACAGTTCGCCGGAGCTCGCCAGGTACCCCGACGAAGCCAAAACAAAATTTGACGCAACCCGAGTGCATTGGGTCACCGATCGCGAGGCGTATTTGGGCTTTGGCTACAATACCCGAATGATCGCGCCGGCGGAGGTGCCGAAAACCTTTCAGGACCTGTTGCGTCCGGAGCTCAAAGGCAAATTGGCCGTGACCACGGAGAGCTCGACCAGCCGCGTGATCGGCACGATGATAAAGCTCAAAGGCGAAGAATTCGTCAAGCGGCTTCAGAGCCAGGAGATTCGGTTATTCAAGGCATCGAGCGCGGGATTTCTTGATCTCATTGCCGCCGGCGAGGTCGCCGGATCGTTTGTCGTGTTTCGTAATCAAGTCGCGGTGATGAAAGAACGCAAAGCGCCGGTGGAATGGGTTCCACTCGATGTAGCGCCGGCAAACGCCGGCGGTTCGGCTGTCATCGCCAATGCTCCTCATCCACATGCGGCGCTGCTGTTTACGGATTTCGTTATTGGAGGGGAAGGGCAAAAGCTGATGGAGCAATTTCGCTACGGTGTCGCCTGGAAAGATTATCCCTTCAAACGGGAATATCCCGAGCGCGGCATGAGCAGCGCCGAATACGAGAAGGCGGAAGACAAATGGTTGCAGCTAACCCGGGCGATTACGAAGAGGCAAAACTGAATGGGGTACTGGAGTAATGGAGTGCTGGAGTGGTGGTTTGGACCAACTCCATTACTCCAGCACTCCATCACTCCGAGTGGTGGCAGGCCGCGGCTCACGGTTTTTTAGCTTTTGGACCGAACGGCTCCGGCTGAAACGGCGCGTCGCGCTCACGTAGGAACGCCTCGATTCCGCCTTGCCGTCGCGCTTCTTCCAAGCGCTTGTTGAACTCCTCGCGTTTGCTCAGGCGGGCCATTGCCGCAAGCTCCGCATTGAGGGCCCAGGCTTTGCGTAGCCCCATCATTTCCAATCCTTGCGTTGAGATGTGCAAGTTGATCTTCACCGTCTCGGGAGGCACGTGAGCGATCCGCTCGACATACTTGAAGCAGGTTTCCAAGAGGTCGGCTTTGGGCACAACTTGATTGATCAAGCCGATGCGCAACGCTTCGTGAGCGTCGACATGATCGCCCGTAAGCGAGTAGCGTAGCGCGTTTTTGAATCCCGCCAGAGCGACCCAGATAAAGTCGGTGTTGCCCGTATGTCTTATTTGCGGCTGCGCGAAAACGGCATCATCCGCGGCAATGGTAATATGGCAGGTGAGGGCGAGAGATGCTCCGGCGCCCAGGCACCAGCCGCTGACCGCGGCCACGATCGGTTTCGGATAAAGCCAGCGATTGAGTTGCCGTTGCAGAATATCTTTGCGATCCGCGTCTCGGAATCGATTGTAAACTTGGTTGAGCGAAGTTCCTTCAGGAATCCCGTACGGCCAGGCGGTCGGCGGATCCTTATCATCTTCGCTAATGTCTTCGCCTACGGAGAAGGCGCCGCCCGCGCCCGTCAGGATGACGCCGCGAATCTCAGGATCGTTCTCGGCTTCGCCGAGCGCCTGATCCAGCTCGCTCATCAGCCCTTCATTTAGCGCGTTCAGCTTTTTGGGCCGATTGAGCGTGATCAGGACGCCGCTGCGCTGCTTCTGGTAAAGAATGGTCTGGTAGTTTGGCATGTGTCGCTCCTGTTCTGACTAATTGGAGTATTGGAGTGATGGAATACTGGAGTAATGGGTTCCGGATGCAATACTCCAGTACTCCAATACTCCATCACTCCGTTCTTTTCTTCGCTCTCGGTCCGAACGGCTCCGGTTGAAATGGACCATCGCGCATTTGCAGATATTCCCGAATCCCTTTGTTGGCGCGCGCATCGTCGAGAGGCTTACGCATTTCTTCGCGGAGCATCACGTGTGCCGGCGCGGACATTTGCTTGTCGTAGGTCAGGGCGTCGCGGAGCCCCATCATGTCGAGCCCTAAGGTCGCCACTTGCAAATTGATCTTTACGGTTTCCGGCGGCACCTTGGCGATCCGCTCGACGATATTGAAGCACTCGTCGAGGAGTCGGTCGGCGGGTACGACCTTCACGACTAGCCCAATGCGCAGGGCTTCGTGAGCGTCGATGTGATCGCCGGTAAGACCGTAGCGCAGCGCGTTCTTGTAGCCGCCGAGCAACGTCCACATAAAGCTCGTGTTGGAGCCATGGCGCACTTCGGGTTGAGCGAACACCGCGTTCTCGGAAGCGAGCGTGATATGGGTATAGAGTGAAAGCCAGGAGCCGGCACCCATCGCCCAACCGTTGATCGCGCCGATAATCGGTTTGCCGAACTCCCACATGCGCCGAAAATTTCGCGGGTCCACACGCCACGAATCGATCACTTCGGCGGCGGTTTGACCGTGCACGATGCCGTAGGGCCAGTGGATATCGCGGCGCCGACCGGCGCGATTGCCTTGATCCATGCCGGCCGAAAAAGCGCGGCCCGCGCCAGTGAGCACGACGGCGCGCACCTCATTGTCCTCCTCGACTTCGTCCAAAGCCTGGTGCATCTCTTTGATCATGCTGCGGCTGATGGCGTTCATCGCGTCCGGGCGGTTCAGAGTGATCAAAGCGCCGCCGCGCTTTTTTTCGTAGAGGATTTCTTTGTACTCGGGCATGCAAGCTCCTTCGGGTCAAACCGTTCAAGCCGTATCCGGATTGTCGACCATTTGAACCATTCGAACGGCTAGAACTGCTTGAACCTTATTTCTTTAGGTTTCTCTTTTCCTCGAGCTGCTTCAAAAACGACAGATCCATCACTGCGCCGAGTAGTCCTCGCGCAGTCATTTGATCTCCACCACGACGTCGACGGCGACCACGCCTTGACCTTGGGGCAAAACGATTAACGGATTGATGTCCAAACCAGCAAGTTGATCGCCGAGGCTCACCGCAAGGTTCGAAACCCCGAGGATCGCCTGACACAAAGCATCGACGTCCGCAGGGGGTTTGCCGCGCACTCCGGCGAGGATCGGAAAGCCGCGCAGCCGCGCGATCATCTCCCGTGCTTGCTCGAAAGATAACGGCGGAATGCCGACGACGACGTCTTTCAGCAATTCGACGAGAATGCCTCCAAAGCCGCAGAGCACCACGGGACCGAACAGAGGGTCGCGATTGATGCCGATAATCATCTCCACGCCTGCGCCCGCCATGCGCTGCACGACAGCGCCGGTTATTTGCGCGCCGGGCGCGCGCTTTGCGACCTGAGCGTGCGTCTGCTCGTAGGCGGTGCGCACCTCGTTCGCATTCGCAAGTCGCAACACAACACCACCGAAGTCGCTTTTGTGCGTAATGTCGGCGGATTCGATTTTCAGCGCTACTGGAAAACCGACGCGTTCAGCTGCGCGAGCCGCCTCATCGGCGGAACGGACAAATACCGTGGGAGCACTGGGAATGCCGAATTGTTGAAGGAGTTGAAACGCGGCCTCTGCGGACATAATTTCGCTGAGAAGTTTTTTGTCGAGGCGCTCAATCGTCGGATTACTGGTTCGCTTGTTGCTAGCTTTTTTGAACGCGTGGTATTCGGCTAGTCTTTGAATTGTGGACGTCGCGCACTCGGCGCCCTCCATAAGGGGAACGCCGGCCGCTCTCAGCGGTAAAAGAATCTCGGGATCTACCGGCCCACCGACAACGGAGCTGAAACAGGTGATCGGTTTTGTAGTCGAGTTGGCGGCTTTCTCTATCGCCGCCGCAAAACGGTTACCGCTTTTCAGCTCCTTGGGGCGCGGATCGTTAGCCTCGAGGTTGATCGTGACCACGTCTATATTGGAATCATCGATCAGCGCTTGAAGCAGCCGCGGAAAGATATTGGGATCATCGTACATAGCGCCGGTACCATCGAGCGGATTGTTCATGTTGCCGAAATCTGCCACCGCTTGCTGGAGTTGTGATTGGGTCGTTTCGGTGAGCTCGGGGACGTCGAGACCGGCATTCGCCGCCGCATCGGAGACCAGTGTGCATTCACCACCCGAACCGCTCAGCACGCCGATGCGCCGACCACCGGTGTAGAGTTTTACAAATTTCTCGCAAGAAAAAACGCTGACGGCGTCAATCAACTCGTTCAAACTGCGCACCGAAACAATGCCACCTTGGCGGAACGCGGCATCGATGACTTCCGCCGCGCCGGCAAGGGAACCGGAATGCGTCGCGGCGGCACGTTTGGAAACTTCGGATCTGCCGCCCTTCAAAATGATCAACGGCTTCTCGCTTGCGACGGCTTTACGAGCGACGGCGAGCAATTTTTCCGGTTGTTTGAACCCCTCGACGAAGGCAGCAATAACGCGGGTGTTTTCGTCATCAAGGAAATAATTAAAGTATTCCTCGAAGCTGGCGCCGGATTGATTGCCGCACGACACGATATAGCTGAGACCCACATGCCGATTGAGCATCAGGGCGTTCGCAATGGTCGTGCTTAAACCGCCGCTTTGGGAAACCAGTGCGACCGGACCGGCAAGAAACCCGGGAGGAATCGCGGAAGCGAATAAAGGCGCTTTGCCAAAGACATTCAGGACGCCGTAACAGTTCGGACCGCAGATGAGAAAGCCGCGCTCACGTGAGAGTGTTTCGAGACGCGCCTGACGCGCTTTTCCCTCGGGCCCGGTCTCGCCAAAGCCAGCAGCAAACACGACGGCAGCCCGTACACCAGCGTCTGCAGCAGATTCCAACAAATCAGGTACGGAGCGATTGGGCACCGCCAAGACGACGCAGTCCACAGGTTCGGGAACCGCGGCCAGATCCGGATAGCATCGGCAATCCATGACCTCTGTATATTTTGGATTAACCGCAATGATTCGGCCGGGATAACCGAAGTTTTTCAAGTTGCGGATGACCCGATTCCCGCGCGGTTCGCGATTGGGCAGCGCATCGGCACGTTGCGAGGCGCCGATGACCGCAACCGAGCGCGGCTTCATGAGCGGCAAGAGATCGCGCCATGTGGTCGGGTCGTTTTCCAGTTGATCGGATGACAAAGCTACCTCGAATTCAGATTTTAGGTAGGTTTAGTAGTAG
>JBIOXP010000508.1:0-8534 GCA_044869705.1 Binatia bacterium
GCAGCCGATTGATTCGCTCAACGAAGTAGCGCACGTGACTGGCACTGCGCTTGCTCGATGCTAATCGTGGGGCTCAGAGTATACGCAACGAAATTACGAGTCTGGAAAGAGCTTGGCATGCGCAGTAAAGCGAGATTCCTCGGCCATCCCGTTCACCAAATGCTGATTGTCTTTCCCTTGGGGCTCCTTGCGACCGCCGTCATTTTTGATGTCGTTCATATCGTAGTGGGTAGTCCCGTCACCGCGATGGTCGCCTATTGGATGATTGCCGCTGGAATCATCGGCGGGTTGCTGGCGGCGCCGTTCGGCTGGATCGACTGGTTTTATATTCCTCGAGGCACCCGCGCCAAAAGCGTCGGACTTTGGCATGGTCTAGGAAACCTGCTCGTGGTGTTACTGTTCCTTGCTAGTTGGTTCCTGCGGAGAATGAACGCTGAAGACCCCGCAACGCTCGCGCTGGTTCTCTCTTTCTGCGGCGCCGGACTGGCTCTGGTCACAGGATGGCTTGGCGGAGAGCTCGTCGACCGGCTTGGAATCGGTGTCGATGAAGGGGCAAACGTCGATGCCCCGAGCTCTCTCTCCAGTGAGACGGCGCACGAGAGCCGCGGCTATCGCAGGAGGGCAAAAATTTAATTACCCTTCCCGCTCGCTTCATCCCTAGATATTTTGTGAGCTAGGCGTGAGCCTCCGCCCAATTCGTGCCACTATGAATTTCTACGGCTAGCCCGCAACGCAGCTCCGCGGCCCCTGTCATTTCGCGCTCGATCAATGCTCGCGCCTCGCTCACCCTTTCGGTAGGAACCTCGAACACCAACTCATCGTGAACCGTCAGCAGCATTTTACCGCAGGGTTCCCTGCGCAGGGCCCGATCGACATTAATCATGGCTCGTTTAAGAATATCCGCCGCGCTGCCCTGGATGGGTGCGTTGAGCGCCATCCGCTCGCCAAGCGCGCGCAGGCGAAAATTGGCGGATTGAAGCTCCGGCAGGTAGCGTCGGCGGCCGAACATCGTCGTCGTAAAGCCATCGATCTTTGCCTTTTCCACCTGGGAGGCCAGAAATTCCTTCACTTTGGGGAATTGCGCATAGTAGGCTTCCACAAAGCTCGCCGCTTCGTCCATCTCGACTCCGAGCCGCTGCGAGACGCCGTAGGTCGACATGCCATACGCGATACCGTAGGAAAACTGTTTCACCTGGTTGCGCATCGCGGAGCTGACAGCGCCCCGTTCCACGCCATGAATCTTTGCCGCGATCGTCGCGTGAAAGTCATGTCCCTGGGCGAAGGCTTCGCAGAAGGTCTCGTCCTCCGAGAGATGCGCGAGTATCCGCAGCTCTATTTGTGAGTAATCCGCCGAAAGCAGCACGTGTCCCGCAGGCGCGATGAACGCCCGGCGAATCTGCCGGCCAAGCTCGCCGCGAATTGGGATATTTTGCAGATTGGGCGCGCTCGAGGATAAACGTCCGGTCGCCGCCGTGCACTGCTCGTAGGTGGTGTGGATGCGTCCACTCCGGGCATCGATGAGCGCGAGCAACATCTCGGTGAAGCCATTCTTGAGTTTGGCAACTTCTCGATATTCGAGCAATGAAGCGACGATCGGATGAGCGCCCGCAAGCTTTTCCAGCTCCGCCGCATCGGTCGAGTAGCCGGTCTTGATCTTCCGGGTTTTGGGTAAGGCGAGCTTCTCGAACAGAATACGCTGCAGCTGCAGATTGGAGTTCACGTTGAACTCCTCTTCGGCGAGTTCTTGAATGGTGCTCTCGAGCGACGCCATTTTGGCGCCGAACTCCGCGTTCAGCTTATCGAGATAATCGCGGTCAACGAGAATTCCCGCATGCTCCATTCGGGCGAGGACTTGCACCAGAGGAAACTCAAGCGCGGTGGCGAGCTCCCAGATCCCCTGTGCCCGGAGCCGCTCTTCGAGGATCGGCGCAAGCGCGCGGACTGCGACGGCTTCCCGACATGCGCTGCTCTTTTCGTCAGTGGTGAAGACGAGCGAACCCTGCTCCGCCGGTTCTGACTGCTCCGGCTGGTCAGCATGGATCGATACCCCGAGATAACGCTGCGCGGTATCGCTCAGCGTGTATCCCGAAGCCGCGCCGGGGTCGAGCAAGTAGGCGCCGATTTTCGTGTCACAATACAATCCCTCGATCTCGATTCCCGCCGCCAGTGCAAAACGACAAAGAATCTTCGCGTCATGGGCGATCTTTTGCCGGCTCGGATCCTCGAGACAGCTCCGCAGCCGTTCCATAGCCTGATCAAAGCGCAGCACGCGCGCTGTTTCGCCCTTATCCGACAGCGCCAGCCAGTTCTTGTTCCAGGCGAGCGCCACCGCCTGCCCCTCATCGAACTCCGTCTCTGATGTGAATTCTGCGATGGAAGTCATATGCAGCGCAGGCGCGTTCGTCGGCGCGTGAAACTTCACCTCCCGCAGGCGCTCGTGCAAGCTGCGAAACTCGAGCGAGGTGAAGAGTCTACGCACCGCTTCCTCGTCCCACGATTCGAGCCGAAGTTTTGCCGGATCCAGATCCAGTTGCACATCATCGAGCAAACGACCCAGCTCCTTGTTGATGCGCACTTGCTCGGCATTTTTTGTGATCGCCTCGCGCAATTTTGGCGTCAGCTCTGCGGCATGAGCGATGACTTGCTCGATATCGCCGTACTTGTTGATCAGTTGGGCCGCGGTTTTATCTCCGACGCCCGGCACCCCGGGCAGGTTGTCGGAGGTTTCTCCTTTGAGCGCCACGAAATCGGTCCATTTTTCCGGCGCGACGCCATAGCGCTCCAAAACAGTTTGATGATCGTATCGGATCACATCGGAGATGCCGCGGCGGGTCATGATCACGGCAACGCCGTCACGCACGAGCTGAAGAATATCGCGATCGCCCGTGACGATAACCACTTCGCAGCCCTCTTGGCGCGCATGTTTGGTGATGGTCGCGAGCAAATCGTCGGCTTCATAACCTTCGAGCTCCGCAATCGGAATACGCAGGGTCTCGACGACTTCGCGGATTAGCGGCAGTTGCTGTTTGAACAAGTCCGGAGCCGCCGTTCGCCCGGCCTTGTATTCCGCGTAGCGGTCCACGCGAAATTGCGGCATCCCTTTGTCGAAACAGACCACCACCCCGCGCGGCCGTTCGTCAGCCAGAAGCTTGATCAGCATTGCCGTAAAACCGTAAACCGCGTTCGTCACTTGTCCCGAAGACGTGACCAACGTGTCGGGCAGAGCGAAGAACGCGCGGAACGCCAACGAATGGCCGTCTAGCAAGAGGACTTTTTGCGTGTCGGTTTGTGTTGATGCCGCGGCGCCGTGTGACGGCGCAAGTTTTTTACTGGATTTGCTGTTCACAGGCGGCAGTCTAGCGGTTGGTCTACTCCACGGCAACCGTTGCGGAAGCGATCCGGCAGCAACGCGGGAATACGCCGCAGAAAACCGCAGTGCTCTTGCCATGCTCTGTCGAATTGGGCTAAGAGGAAGAGCAAATTCACTAAAAAATTCCAGATAAAGGCGGAGTCTATGGAGTATTTTGAACCTCGATCGGTCAGCGAGGCGCTTTCCGTGCTGGCCAAGCACGGCGCAGAAGCCAAGATCATCGCCGGGGGCACCGACGTCATGGTCGACATCAAGTTCAAGGAAGAGCCCGGCGGCCTAGTTAACATCAAAAAGATTCCCGGCTTGAGCGGCATCAGCGGGAATGGCGCCGGCGTGCGCATCGGACCCTTGACCACCATCCGGGAAATTGAAACCAGCGCTCTCATCCGCGACAAACTGCCGGTGCTCTGGGAAGCCGCGCATCAGTTCGCATCGCTGCAGGTGCGCAATACCGCCACGATTGGCGGAAATATCTGCCGGGCGTCGCCCTCGGGCGAGACTTTGGCGCCTTTGCTCGTCCTCGATGCCAAGGCGAAATTAGTTTTTAGCGACGGCGAGAAAATAATTCCGTTCACGTCATTTTTTCAAGGGCCCGGGAAAAGCAGCGCGGGAAACAACGGCTTGCTGACGGAAATCGAAATTTCTTATCCGCCCGCAAACAGCAAAGGCGCTTATCTCAAGCATGCCGTACGCGGCGCGATGGATATCGCGATGGTCGGCGTGGCCGTGCTCATGACGACCGACAGCGGCAAAAATAACGTTCAAGACGTGCGCATCGGTCTCGGCGCCGTGGCGCCAACGCCGGTGAGAGCGGCAAAAGCGGAAGCGTTGCTTCGCGGTAAACCGCTCACTGCATCTCTGGTCCGGGAAGCTGCGGCGCTCGCCGCCTCGGAATCAAGCCCAATCGATGATCAAAGAAGCAGCGCAGAATACCGTCGCTGGATCGTCGAGGCGTTGACGCGCAAGGGTTCGGAGCAGACTTGGAAAGCCGCTGCGGGCAAGGAGATCGGATAATGAGCATTACCATCAACACGAAAATCAATGGCCAGTCGGTGACCGCAACGGCCGATGCTTCAACGTCACTGTTGGAATTGCTTCGAGATACTCTCGAAATGAAAGGCAGCAAGCTCTGCTGCAACACCGGCGAGTGCGGTGCCTGCACGGTCATTTACAACGGCAAACCGATCAACTCCTGCGTGACCATGGCCGCGGATGCCGACGGCGCGGAAATCACCACGATCGAAGGACTCGCGAACGGCGATAAGTTGCATCCCGTGCAGCAGGCATTTATCGACACCGGCGCGGTGCAATGCGGCTACTGCACGCCGGGGTTCATCATGTCCGTCAAGGCCTTGTTCGATCGGACGAAAAATCCGACGCCGCAAGACATCGAGGAAGCGATCTCGGGCAACATCTGCCGCTGCACCGGCTACAACAAGATTGTCGACGCGATCCAAATCGCGGCGCAGAAGCTATAGTTTTTAAATGACGGCATTGGGAAGAAGATAATTCGTCGCACAGGCGCGCCAAGACGGCAACGCAAGAGTTGTGTCATTTCGAACGAAGAGAGAAATCTTTCTTCGATCCCTCGCTGATGGCTCGGGATGACGGACCCATGGCCTGTTTCTTTACCTTCGTACCTTGCGGGGAAAATTTGCTGACCCAATTAAGGAGACTATCGTATGGCCAAAGCTGAATTCAAAGTAATCGGTTCGAGCCCCGCTCGCATGGGCGGCATCGAGCGAGTCGTCGGCAAGGGCGTGTACGGCATCGATCTGATGCTCAAGGACCAACTTCACGGCGCGATCCTACGCAGTCAGTACGCTCACGCCAAGATCCTCAGCATCGACACGAGCGAAGCGAAGAAAATTTCCGGCGTGCACGCGGTCGTAACGGCGGATGACGCACCCAACGTGCGCTACGGCCGCAGCTACATCGACCGCCATATACTCGCACGCGGCAAAGCGAGATTCATGGGCGATCCGGTGGCTGCCGTGGCAGCGGAATCGCCGGCGATTGCCAAACGGGCGCTCAAAAAGATCAAAGTCGTTTACGAGCCGTTGCCGGTGGTCATCGACCCTGAAGAAGCGACCAAATCCAGCGCGCCGGTTCTACACGAGGACATGCCGCTGCCGAAAACCATTCCAGCGGATGCCGGCCTTAAAAACGTATGCGGTCACACGGTCGTGCACGTCGGCGATGCCGAAAAAGCGATGGCCGAAGCGGATGTGGTCGTCGAGGAAGCCTACGAAACCAAAATGATCCATCCGCAGTATCTGGAACCGCGTATCGCGGCGGCGCAGATGGAGCCGAACGGTAGGCTCACGGTTTGGGCCAATGCCCAGGCGCCTTTTCCGGTTCGCCAGGAAGTAGCGAAGACTCTCGGTCTGCCGCTGAACAACGTGCGCGTGATCTCCGCCGGCCTGGGCGGCGGCTTCGGCGGCAAAGGCAGCGGTATTACTTCGGGCGCTGCCATCGAGCCGATCTGCGGACTTTTGGCGATCAAGGCGAAACGGCCGGTGATGATCGTCCTCGACAAAGCGGAAGAAACGATTTCGACAACCATACGCGCCGGCGCCAAGATGTACATCAAGACCGGCGTAAAGAAGGACGGCACCATCGTTGCGCGCACCGGCAAAGTTTTTTACGACGCCGGCGGCTACTCGGGCTTCGGCGTGCAGGCCGGCGGCCGCTGCACGAACATGCTCGGCGGCTGGTATCTGATGCCCAACTGCCACATCGAAGGGTATACGGTCTACACCAATAAGCAGGTGTGCGGCCCCGTACGGGGCCCCGGCGGTCCGCAGGCTGCGTTCGCCGTGGAATCGCACATGGACTCGATCGCCGCGAAGCTCGGCATGGACCCCACCGAATTCAGGCTGAAAAATATCCCGAAGGCCGGCGACAAGATCGTCGGCGTGCCAAAGCTGCGCGATGTTTCGCTCGGCGAGACGATTAAAATTGCCAAGGAAAAAATCGGCTGGGGCACTGTCAAACTGGAAAAGAACCAGGGCATCGGCATCGCCACCGGATCTTGGATCGAGAGCGCCGGTCCCGGCGGCGGTGCCATCGTGAAAGTCAACGAAGACGGCTCCGTCACGGTGCACATCGGCAAGATTGATATGGGCACGATTCCCGGTTTCGGTATACCGCTGATCGTCGCCGAGGAGCTCGGCGTTCCGGTGAGCGACGTCACCGTGGTCAATGTCGATACCGACGCGAGTCCATGGGACGCCGGCACCGTCGGCAGCCGCGGCATCCTCGTTTCGGGCACAGCATCGCGGCGCGCCGCCATCGATGCGCGCAATCAGATCTTTAAAATGGCCGCGAGCAAACTGGAAGCAAGTCCCGACGATCTAGAGATCGTCGACAAGCAGATTCGCGTCAAAGGCACGCCGGCCAAAACCGTCGCTCTCGCGACCGTTGCCACCGATGCGCACAACGTGATCGGCGAAGTCATCGGCCGCGGCTATTGCGATAACCTCGAATTGGTGGCGGAAGAAAAAGCCCACGGCAGCTCGCAGCCTTTTACGACCCACGCCTGTATCGTCGAGGTGAACCCGGACACCGGCAACATCAAAATTCTGAAATACGTGGCCGTCCACGACATCGGCCAGCCGATTCACAAAGCCGCTGTTGAAGGCCAGATTGAAGGCGCCGCCGCCATGAGCATCGGCCAGGCGCTTTGCGAGCAGGTGGTCTTCGATCAGAACGGCCGCACGATGAATCCTTCTTTTGTCGATTACCTGATGCCGACGATCAACATGATGCCACGCATCGAAACGACGCTTGTGCCGGGTTATCCGGGAGCCGGTCCGTATGGCGCGAAAGGCGCCGGCGAGATCGCCTGCGTTCCACCGATGGCGGCGATCGCCAACGCGATCTTCAATGCGACGGGCGTGCGCATTTATAAACTGCCGCTCAGTCCGGAAAACGTGTTGAGAGGATTGAAGGCGGCGGGAAAAGCATAAAATTCGAAGTTACTCTTTTGCACAAAAATGAAAGGGCGGGTAATTAACCTGCCCTTTCTTTTTTTACTGTTTCTGCCGAGACAAAAATCTGCAGCGGAAAATTTTATGAAAGCAAGGACATTCAGGTCATTTTTTCTGCTTCTCGTTTTTAGCTCGATGATTTTCATAACCGGTTGTGAGCGTGAACCGTCGTCGGTCCAAAACACCGAATCGCGGGGTTCAGCCCGGTCCGACCTTTGGTCTGTGTACGATCGGTCTCTTAAAGAAGCCAAGTACATCGATCTGACACACACACACTTACGCCGTCGATCCCAGTGTGGAAGGGCTTTGCGCCGGCGCGATTCGCTCCGACAATCAATCCTGAAACCAAACAGTCTTACAGTTACAAAAAGGATGGCTTCGAGGCGACGCACTACGATTTACCCACCGACCAGTTCGGCACTCAGCTCGATCCGCCGGCGCATTGGGCTCCGGAGTATCCGGCGATTGACGAGCTGCCGGCGACCTATGCCGTGCGCCCGCTTGCGGTAATTTCCATTGTCGATCGGGTGACCAAAGATCCTGGCTATCATCTCTCGCGCTCGGACATTGAGAGCTGGGAGAAACGCAATGGCGAGATTCCGCCCGGTTCAGTGGTCGTGGTGCGCTCGGATTGGTCGAAGCGCTGGCCCGATCCAGCGCTGGCAAGTCAGACCGTTTTTCCCGGCGTGTCGTTGGAAGCGCTGCAGTTTCTCCACGAGGAACGTCACATCCTATTTCACGGCCACGAGCCTCTCGACACCGACACCACTCCCACACTCGAAGGAGAAGCTTGGCTGATGCACCATGGCTACGCTCAGGCGGAAGGGGTCGCGAACTTGGACAGACTCCCCGAGAAGAGTTGTTTGGTTGCGATCGGCTATCCGAAATTTGCCGGCGGCCTAGGCGGCTACGCGCGTTACATCGCGATCTGCCCGGCGGACTGGAAATACGGGGTATCAGTAGGCGACGTTGCCGAAGCACCCCTGCCTAAGAGCGACAAGATCCTACAGTGGGATAACGACCTCGGCAGACGCGTGCGGAAGTAATGCGAGAACGAGCATGATGGCCAAATATCTGGGTGAGCGAATTCCAACCGGCTGCCTGTTCACCGCTGCTGTTTAAAACGCCTCATACGGTTGAATGCCGGGTCATTGGCGTTAAGGTAAGTTTTT